>NZ_JBFAJD010000010.1:0-259004 GCF_040655035.1 Streptomyces sp. NPDC050549 | reverse complement strand
GGAGGTGACGGCGAGACGCTGCGCGCCGGGGCGGCCGGTGATCGTGCCGGCGGTGAAACACGACGCCTCCCCGATGTCGGCCGGGTGTGTCGTTCTCGCTTCAGAGGGGGAGCTTGAAGCCCACGTGCGAGGCCGTGAAGCCGAGCCGTTCGTAGAACCGGTGGGCGTCGGTGCGGGTGGCATCGGAGGTCAGCTGGACCAACTGGCAGCCCTGGCGGCGCGATTCGGTGATCGCCCACTCGATGA
Organism: Streptomyces sp. NPDC050549; assembly: GCF_040655035.1. NCBI lineage: Bacteria > Bacillati > Actinomycetota > Actinomycetes > Kitasatosporales > Streptomycetaceae > Streptomyces > Streptomyces sp. NPDC050549. Next base: position 258,758 of record NZ_JBFAJD010000010.1, on the reverse strand, counting down.
GTCGGGTGCCGAGGCCGCTGCCCCGCTCGTCCGTGTGGATGCGTACGGCCTCGATGACCGACCGCGTGGCGCCTCTGCGGGACAGGCCGGGAATGACCGTGAGCTGGAGGGTGCCGACGACGCGGCCTCCGCGCACGGCGACGACCAGGTGCTGGTTGGGGTCGGCGGTCAGGCGTTCCAGCGCGGCCAGGTAGGGCGTCAGATCGTCGGGTGACTCGCGCTGGGAGCCCAGGGGGTCGTCGGCGAGCATGTCGACGATGGCGGGGACGTCTTCGGTGACCGCGGCTCGTATCTCAAGATCTCCCATGGTCACAGCTTAGGCAGCGGTGCGCTGCGGGGGATCGGACTGTCTACGCGGGCGCGTGCATCGACTCCACGACGCGGACCAGTGGGGCCAGCTCGGGGTTCCCGGCCGCCGCGTCGAGCGCTTCGCGCAGGGCGGTGTCGTTGGTGGGCCGGGCCTCTTCGAGCAGGGCCAGGCCGGCCTCGGAGACGTTGGTGTAGATGCCCCGTCGGTCGGTCGGGCACAAATACCGGGCGAGCAGACCGCGGTCCTCGAGCCGGGTGACCAGCCGGGTGGTGGCGCTCTGGCTGAGGACAACCGCGTCCGCGACCTGGCGCATCTGCAGGTGGCCCCCGTCGCCGTCGTGCTGCCTGCTGAGGACGTCGAGCAGTGAGTACTCCCGCATGCTCAGGTCGTGCTTGGCCTGCAGGGCGCGCTCGATGTGCGCCTCGATCCTCCCGTGCAGCAAGGAGAGGGCGCACCAGCCCTGGGCAAGGGCGGTGAGTGCTGGGTCTGTCGCTGTCATTGGCGTTTCCTCCGTCCCGGAGCGGCTGAACCCAGGATAGAGCACAGGTGAAATAGTCCGCGCTTGCATATAGCCCGCGTCTGCAACTATTGTGAACGCACGCAAAGCGCTCCTGCAATCTTCTGGGAAGGGTGCATCCCCATGCCTCTCGCGCTTCTGGCCCTCGCGATCGGGGCCTTCGGAATCGGAACGACCGAGTTCGTGATCATGGGCCTGCTGCCCCAGGTCGCGGGCGACTTCGGAGTCTCCATCCCCACCGCCGGCCTGCTGGTCACCGGTTACGCGCTGGGTGTGGTCATCGGCGCCCCGCTGATGACCGTGCTCGGCACCAAGGTCCCCCGCAAGCGGATGCTGATGCTGCTGATGGGCCTGTTCGTCGTCGGCAACCTGCTCTCCGCCGTCGCCCCCAACTTCTCGGTGATGCTGATCGGCCGTGTGGTCGCCTCGCTCGCCCACGGTGCCTTCTTCGGCATCGGCTCGGTCGTCGCGGCCGAGCTCGTGGCCCCGGACAAGAAGGCCGGAGCCATCGCGATGATGTTCACCGGGCTGACCGTCGCCAATGTCGTCGGTGTCCCGCTGGGCACCCTCGTCGGGCAGTCCGTCGGCTGGCGCGTCACCTTCGCCATCGTCGCGGGCCTCGGCGTGATCGGCCTGGCCGGCATCGCCAAGCTCGTGCCCGACCTGCCCAAGCCCGAAGGTGTCCAACTGCGCCACGAACTGGCCGCCTTCAAGAACACCCAGGTCCTGCTCGCCATGGCGATGACCGTCCTCGGCTTCGGCGGCGTCTTCGCGGCCATCACCTACATCGCGCCGATGATGACCCACGTCGCCGGCTTCGCAGAGGGATCCGTCACCTGGCTGCTCGTCCTCTTCGGCCTCGGCATGGTCGGCGGCAACCTCATCGGCGGCAAGTTCGCCGACCGCGTACTGATGCCCATGCTGTACGTCTCGCTCGGCGCCCTGGCCGTGGTGCTGGCGCTCTTCACGGTCACCGCGCACAACAAGATCGCGGCGGCCGTCACCATCGCCCTCATCGGCGCCCTGGGCTTCGCCACCGTGCCACCGCTGCAGAAGCGGGTCCTGGACCAGGCGCACGGCGCCCCGACGCTGGCCTCCGCGGTGAACATCGGCGCCTTCAACCTTGGCAACGCGCTGTCCGCCTGGCTCGGCGGAATCGTCATCGCGGCCGGCCTCGGCTACACCGCCCCCAACTGGGTCGGCGCCGTCCTCGCCGCAGCCGCCCTGGTCCTCGCGATCGTCTCGGCCGCGCTGGAGCGCCGCACCGGCGCCCACGGCACGGTCGCGGCGGGCGGCCTGCCGAGCGAGCAGCGGACCGTCGTCCACCACTGACCCTGTGGTACCGGAGCGGGGAGTCACGGGGCCAGGGCCGTTCCCGTGACTGCCGATCGCACGTGTCCCTTCCGATCCGGCCTTCCGACACCACCTACAGCAACACCCGCAAGGAGAAACCCTGATGAGCACCACCACAGCCGTTGCCCCGCTGACCATCCAGGGCGCCGAAGCGCTCGTCGACCGGGCCCGCCGTGCCGCAGAGGCCGCCGGGGTCACGGTCAGCGTCACCGTGCTGGACGCGGGCGGTCATCTGCTTGCCTTCCGGCGCGACGACCGGGCCGTGCTGATTTCCGGCGAGACCAGCACCCGCAAGGCGTACACCGCGCTTCAGCTGAACGCGGCCACCGCCGATCTCGTCGACGCGGTCCAGCCCGGAGGCCTCTTCCACACCCTGCCTACCGCGCTCGACCGACCGCTGCTGTTCATCGCGGGCGGTCTCCCGGTGCACCGCGACGGCCGGCTGATCGGAGCGATCGGGGTCGGTGGCGGCGCGCCGTCGCAGGACCACGGTTTCGCCCAGGCCGCCGTCGAGGCACTTGTCTGACGTCTGAAGACGGCTGAAACGCCGGCTCTCGATCATGTCTGGAGCCGGTGTTTTCCATGCCCGGAGGCGTCAGCCCGCAGCGACCGTCAGGGGCGCGAACCGCCGTTTCCAGTCGCCGGGCAGCTCCGCGATCCCGTATGTCATGACGGAGTTGAAGGCCAAAGAGACCAGGCCGCGTTCCTTCACCCAGCACAGCAGGTCTTCGTGGCGTACGTCGATGTCGGTGCGCAGGGGACGGTCGGTGCGGGCGGCGAGTGAGGCGAGGAGAGCCTTCGCCGTCTCCGAGTCCTGTGCGATCAGTGGGCCCACGACCTGTGTGTCCATATTGGGCCAGGCCGCCGTGTACCCGATGATCCGGCCGTTGTCCTGTGCCACCCGCAACTGGTCGGCGAAGGCGGGGAGCCGTGTGATGAGAGGTGTGCGATCGGTGCCGAACACCTCCTCGTCGAGCCGGAGGATGGCGGTGAGGTCCTCTGCCGTGGCCGCACGGGTGGTGATCCGGGACTCGGGTCCGTCGGATCCGTCCGGAGTGAAATGGCCGCGCAGCATCTCTGCCCGACCTGTCGCCTTGAAACCGAGTTCTTCGTAGAGCGGGCGCCCGTTCGGGGTCGCGTACAAGGTCAGTGGCGTGGGACCCAGTACTGCCAGCAGGTGGCGCATCAGTCGGCGCCCCACGCCCTGACGGGCATGGCGTTCGGCGACCAGGACCATGCCGATGGCGCTCAGATCCGGGCGCTCCTGCGGGCCGTACTCCGTGACGACGCAGGCCGCGGCGAGGCCACCTTCCGGACTGTCGATGCCGTACCCCGTCCCCGCGCTGAGGAGGAAGCCCCACTTGTGTTCCTCGCGTGGCCACCCCCGGTCCTCGGAAAGGTCGGCGCAGGCGGTGCGATCGCGGAGCGTCAGCCGGCGGATGGGCAGAGCGGCGAGGGAGTGAGTCGGCACGCAGGTCAGGCTGTCTGACTGCGTTGTCGGCGTCCACCCGTTTCCGGGGAGACGTACTTGCTTTTGGCCATGTCATGGCCGACTGCACAAGACCTCGGCCGAAGCCGGATGTTTCACGTGAAACACCGGCGAACGGCGAACATCCGGCAGGCTCGTGAAAGGCGCCACAGTTCCGCCCACTAACCTCGTGGCTCATGGCGAGACTTCATCTCTTCGACCTCGACGGCACTTTGCTGCACGGAACCAGCGCGCCCCTGGAGATCTCACGTCAACTTGGTCTGGAAGCCGAGACGGTGGAGCTGGAACAGGAGATCTCGGCCGGGCTGATCGGGCCGCCGGAGTATGCGACCCGCGTGTACACGCTCTGGGCGAATCTCACAGAGGCGCATGTGGCGGCTGCCTTTGAAGGGGCCCCTTGGCTGGCGCGGATCCGTGAGGTCTGGGCCGAGATCAGGAGTGCCGGAGAATACTGTGCCGTCGTATCGCTTTCGCCGTCCTTCTTTGTGGAACGGCTCACGGGTTGGGGCGCGCACGCGGCACACGGGTCGCTCTTCCCCGTCGTGCCCTTCACCGAGCCCTCGATGGACCTGTCCGGAGTCCTCAGCTCTGCTGCCAAGGTGGTGATCGCGGATCGGCTCTGTGAGGAGTTCGGGGTGACGAGGGCGGATTGTGTCGCCTATGGCGACTCGATGTCGGACAAGGATCTGTTCGGCGCCGTGCCCGTCTCTGTCGCGGTGAACGCCGATCGGCATCTGACGGGCCTTGCCACCCACTCCTATGCGGGGCGGGATCTGTGGGATGCCTATGAATTGGTGCGCGCCGCCCGGTAGTTGAGGGAATTGATGGTTCGCGCCTCCCCTGTTCGTGGGGGAGCCGGGCCGGACTTGTGCGCGCATCACGGGCCGGTATGGTCGACTCCGGTTCTTGTCCGCGGCAGGGCGCCGCAGGCGAGTACTGCGGGCAATGTCACATCTCGCCTTACTTGTCCGTACGCGGTGGGAACGTGGGTCGGATACGGCTGTATTGGCCGCTCGAGCGAACGGGGAAAAGCAAGCAGTCCGCGCGGAAAGCAGGCAGCTTCCGATGGGGGAAGTACGCCGACCGACCGAAAGATGTTCGAGGCGAGGCACATCATGGACGCTCCGACCACCACGTCGGCCGACAACGGTCCGCCCGGCGGCGGCAGCGGCGGAGGCGGCTGGTTCACGCCACGCAAGCAGCCGGAGGTGCCTCCGGGCGAAGGGCGGGAGACCGCGGGGGTACGGCGTCCGGCCGTGATGCGACCGGTCCGCAGGGCTACGGCGGGTGTCAACGAGCCCCCGCCCGACGCGAGTTCGGAGCCGTCGACTCAGAGTGCCGAGGGCGCGGCGCCGGAGCCGGAAAGCCACGGTTCGCAGCAGGGCACCTCACCCGACCGGGAGCGAATACCGTCGGCCACGACCACCGTCCAGCCCTTCACCCCGGCCCAGCCCCCGTCGCCCGCGCCGCCACAGCCTTTCGTTCCCGCTCAAGCCTCGTCTGCGACCCCTCCGCAGCCCTTCGCTCCAGCTCAAATCCCGCCTGCCACACCCCCGGCACCCGCCACGCCTGCCCAGACCCCCTCTCCCGCGCCCCCGTCGCCCTTCCCGCCCGCTCAGGCCCCGCCTCCCGCCCAGTCGGCGTTCACGTCCGCGCCATCCGTCGCCGCGGCGGATTCGGCCGTCGTGCGAGTGCCCGCCCAGCGTTCTTTCGGCGCCGTCACCGAGAACGCCTCCCCGGACGCCGTGCTCATACGCCGGACCATGGCCGAAGTCGCCCCGGTGGCCGACAAGGTCACCTCGTACTTCTACGCGCTGCTCTTCGTACGCCACCCCGAACTGCGGTCGCTGTTCCCGGCGGCGATGGACACCCAGCGGGACCGGTTGCTCAAGGCGCTGCTCACCGCGGCCGAGCACATCGACAACACCGAGGTTCTCGTCGCGTATCTCCAGAACCTGGGCCGCGGCCACCGCAAGTACGGCACCCGGCCCGAGCACTACCCGGCCGTCGGCGAGTGCCTCATCGGTGCGCTGAACAAGTACGGCTCCGGCGTCTGGGACGTCGAGACTGAGGCGGCCTGGGTCCGGGCGTACACGACGATCTCGCAGGTCATGATCGACGAGGCTGCTGCCGACGAACTGCGTGCCCCGGCCTGGTGGAACGCTGAGGTCGTCACCCACGATCTGAGGACCCGGGACGTCGCGGTCGTCACGGTCCGCCCCGACCAGCCCTACCCCTTCCTCGCCGGGCAGTACACGAGCCTGGAGACGCCCTGGTGGCCGCGCATCTGGCGGCACTACTCCTTCGCCTCGACGCCCCGTTCGGACGGACTGCTGACCTTCCATGTGAAGGCCGTCCCGGCAGGCTGGGTCTCGAACGCGCTGGTGCACCGGGCCAGGCCCGGCGACATCATCCGGCTCGGTCCGCCGGCCGGCTCGATGACCGTGAACCACAGCACCGGCAGCGGGCTGCTCTGCCTGGGCGGTGGCACCGGCATAGCGCCGATCAAGGCACTGGTCGAGGATGTCGCCGAGCACGGCGAGCGGCGACCGGTGGAGGTGTTCTACGGAGCCCGTACCGACCTCGACCTCTATGACATCGAGACGATGCTCCGGCTCCAGCAGTCGTATCCGTGGCTCACGGTCCGGACCGTCGTAGACCAGCAGGCGCGTCTCCAACTCCCGGACGCCATAAGGACGTACGGGCCGTGGCGTGGGTACGACGCCTACGTCTCGGGCCCGCCGGGAATGATCCGCAGCGGTGTCGATGCCCTGAAGGACGTCGGTGTCCCGGCGGAGCGCATACGGCACGACTCCGTTGAGGAACCGGTGGCCGCCGGGGACTGATCCGGCGCCCGAGAGGTCAGCCGAGGTCGGGGGCGTGCATCGCGCGGACCCCTTCGATGTTGCCGTCCAGATAGTGGCGCAGGGACAGCGGCACGAGGTGGACGGACGCGATGCCTACCCGGGTGAAGGGGACTCTGACGATCTCGTACTCGCCGAGGGGATCGTCCACTTCGGGGCCGTGGCGCAGCGCCGGGTCCATGGACTCCAGGTGGCAGACGAAGAAGTGCTGGACCTTCACGCCGGTCGCCGTGGCGTTCGCGCCGATGTGCTCGACGGTGTCCACGAAGCAGGGAACCACGTCAGTGATCTTGGCGCCGAGCTCCTCGTGCACCTCGCGATGCAGGGCATCGACGACAGTGGTGTCCTCGGGCTCGACCCCGCCACCGGGCGTGACCCAGTAGGGATCCACACCGGGCTTGGTGCGCTTGATCAGGATCAGGTCGTCGCCGTCGAGGAGGACGGCACGTGCGGTGCGCTTGACCACGGGTCGGACGGTCATGGGAGAAATGTGGCCCGGCTGGTTCCACGTGAAACATCGCGAAACGTCACCCTGGCGGTTCAGAGCGTGACATTCGGAGCCGTCGACGCGAAGCGGCGACAAAGTACCTGGTCAGCCCCATCCGGTGGCCGCGCGGTGCAGCCACTCGTGGGCCCGGGCGATGTGTGGCATCGCGAGAGTTCCGGTGCGTACGACCAGGAAATACGTCCGCAGCGGTGGCACCGCCGGCTCGTGGAGCGGAACGACCTCACCGCGCTCCAGTGCGGCGGCGCACAGATAGCGGGGCAGCACCGCGAGTCCGGCGCCCGCGCCGGCGCAGGCGAGCACCGCCCGCAGGTCCGGCACGATGACCGTGCCCGAGGCGGCCGGACGGGAGTCGAAGACGGACGCCCAGTACCGCGAGATGAAGGGCAGCGACTCGTGGACCTCGATCAGGGGGAGGTCGTCCAGAGCGGGCGCGTCCTTGGGGTCGAGGTTCGCGGAGCCGATCTGCTGGGCCCACTGCGGGGCGGCGACGAGGACGTGCTCCTCGTCGCAGAGCGTTGTCGCCGTAAGCAGGGCCCCTCGCGGACGGGCCGTGCTGATGGCCAGATCGTGGTGTCCGGCGGCCAGCCCATCCAGGGTTTCCTCGGCATTCCCGAAGGACGCGCGCAGTGCGAAGGGCTGGCCGTCGTCGCCGGTCAGCTCCGTGAGCGCGGGCAGCGCCCGCTCGGCAGTGAACTCGGGCGGCCCGGCGAGATGCAGAGTGCGCAAGGACGAGTCGTTGTCGGGACCGGCCTCGGCTATCTCCACGAGGGCGTCGAGATGCGGCGCGGCCTTGTGCGCGAGTTCGTCGCCCATGGTCGTGGGGGTGACTCCACGGGCCTGGCGCAGGAACAAGGGGCGGCCCAACTGCCGTTCCAGGGTGCGGATCTGGGACGTCACCGCGGGCTGGGAGAGACCGAGCAGGGCTGCGGCGCGGGTGAAGGAGCCGGCCCGGTGCACGGTCACGAAGGTGCGCAGCAAGGCCAGATCCATGGCACGCACTCTCCTTTCCCCGCCCTTCTCCGACCCCGGGCAGGGCCCAACTATAAATAAGTCGATAGGTCTCTGTCGCTACCGTGATTGGACACTGACACAGAGTCAACTAGCCTTGTGCGCGCGGTTCTTCGCGCGCAGAACCGAGGACGGTCCGAGCCACGAGGGGGGAGGCTCGGACCGTCCGTTGTGCGTAGCCGGACACCGACCGGTGGTACGTAAAGCGGTCACCGTGCCGACTCGTCCAGCGCACGCAGCACATCGGCCACCAGGTCCTCGGGATCCTCGACGCCCACCGAGAAGCGAACGAAGCCCTCCGGCACCGCGTCCCCTCCCCAGCGACCCCGGCGTTCGGCGGTGGATCGCACCCCGCCGAAACTCGTCGCGTCGTCCACGAGCCGCAGCGCGTCGAGAAAACGCTCGGCACGCGCGCGCGTGGGCAACGTGAACGAAACCACGCACCCGTAGCGCCGCATCTGCCGCGAGGCGACCTTGTGCGAGGGATCGTCGGGCAGCCCCGGATAACGCAGCCCCGTCACCTCGTCCCTCCCCCGCAGTGCCTCGGCGAGGATCAGCGCGGTGGCGTCCTGCCGGTCCACACGCAGCTGGAGCGTGGCGATCGAGCGGTGCGCCAGCCAGGCCTCCATGGGCCCGGAAATCGCGCCGACGATCTTGCGCCAACGGCGTACGGCGGTCATCGCGGCGGCGTCGGTTCCGACGACGTATCCGAGAAGGAGGTCCCCGTGCCCGGTGAGCTGTTTGGTGCCGCTCGCCACGGCGAAGTCGGCGCCGAGTTCCAGCGGGCGCTGTCCCAGGGGTGTGGCGAGTGTGTTGTCCACGGCCACGAGGGCACCACGCGCGTGTGCCGCCTCGACGAGCCGGCGGATGTCGCACACGTCGAGTCCGGGGTTCGAGGGGGTCTCGATCCACAGCAGTTTCGCGCCGTCGAGAAGGTCGAGCTGGGCGTCCTCGCCGGTCGGCGCGGTGCGCACCTCGATGCCGTACGCCTCCAACTGGGCGCGGACAAGGGGCAGTACCTGGTAGCCGTCCTTCGGCAGTACGACCGTGTCACCGGCACGCAGCTGGGAGAAGAGCACCGACGAGATGGCGGCCATGCCGGAGGCGAACACGAGCGTCTCGACATCGCTCCGCCCGGGCGCCTCCAGCTCGCCGATGGCGCGCTCCAGGTGGGTCCAGGTCGGGTTGTCGTCACGGCCGTAGCTGTACGGGCCCGTCACCTCGCCCGGGAGATGGAAGTGCGCGGCGAACACCGGTCCGGGGAGCGTCGGTTCGTATTTGACCGGATCGGGCAGACCGGCCCGCACGGCGCGCGTGCCGTCCCCCGCGCCGTTTCGGATACCTCCGTCAGCGGCGGAATCACTCATATCGCTCGTCCTTCCACTTCCTCGCGTACCGCGGTGAGCAGGCCCTCGCTCGCCGCCTCCACCATCTCAAGACACTCCTCGAAGCCGTCCAGACCCCCGTAGTACGGGTCCGGTACGTCGAGGTCGTCGCCCGCGGCGGGGTCGTAGGAGCGGAGCAGGCGGACCTTCTGGGCGTCCTGCTCGGTCGGGGCGAGGCGGCGCAGGGCCTTGCGATGGCCGCCGTCGAGGGCGATGACGAGGTCGAGGCGGGAGAACCAGGAGGCCTGGAACTGACGTGCGACATGGTCGGTCCCGTAGCCGTGCTCCTCCAGGACGGCGACGGCGCGCGGGTCGGCGCCGTCGCCCTCGTGCCAGCCGCCGGTGCCCGCGCTCTCGACCTCGACCCGATCGCCGAGCCCTGCCTCCTCCACCCGCGCGCGGAAGACAGATTCGGCCATCGGGGAGCGGCAGATGTTGCCGGTGCAGACGAAGCTGACGCGGTAGGTCATCGCGCCTCAGTCCCCGTCGGGGAGGGCGAGGTTGAGCGCCCAGGAGACGACCGAGATGATCAGGCCGCCCAGGACGGCGGTCCAGAAGCCGTCGACGTGGAAACTCAGGTCGAGCTTGTCGGCAACCCACGAGGTGAGCAGCAGCATCAGCGCGTTGACCACCAGGGTGATCAGACCGAGCGTCAGGATGAACAGCGGGAAGGTCAGCAACTTGACGATCGGCTTGACCAGGAAGTTCACCAGGCCGAAGACCACGGCGACGAGGAGCAGGGTCCAGACCTTCTTGAAGGTGCTGTCGCCGGTCAGGGTGATCTTGTCGAGCAGCCATACGGCGACCGCCAGGGCGCCTGCGTTGGCGATCGTCTTGACTAGAAAATTCTTCATGTGTCTGATCGTGACAGAAGAGATCGACTCCGAGCGTGGACGAGGGCGATGAAGGCATTCCGGTTGGATGAACTGGAGGCGGAGCGTGCCGCCAACGACGGTGCATACCTGCAGTTCCTGCGCGAGAAGAACATGTCGGTCGGTCTCTACGCGCTCGACGCGGGCGAGCACGACCGGCAGCAGCCGCACAACCAGGACGAGGTGTACTTCGTCGTGAGCGGTCGTGCCGCGATCACCGTCGGCATGGAGACCACCCAGGTGGCGCGGGGCAGCGTGGTCTACGTGCCGGCCGGGGTGGCCCACAAGTTCCACCACATCAGCGAGGACCTGCGGGTGCTGGTGGTGTTCTCTCCCCCGGAAGCCTGACCCGCGTCTCAGGGTTCCCTAGGGGAACGGTCAGGGGAGGACAAGGGATGCGAGGCCCCCGTTCTGCCTTCGGCCGCCCTAGCATCGATTGCAGGACAACAGAGGTCCGGCACAGCAGTGCCGGACACCGACAGGACCCGGTGCGAGCGACGGGCGGAGAGGTAAAGGACGAGGGCGATGCGAGAGATATTCGGCGGACTGCCGTGGTGGGTGAAGTGGGTCGCGGTGCCGGTCATCGCCCTGGTCGTGTTCGGCGGGCTGATAGCAACCGTCGTGGGCTTTGTCATCGGACTGCTCTTCAAGGCGCTGGTCTTCGTGGCGCTGGTCGGCGGACTGATCTATGTCGTGCGGAAGTTCACGGCCGGTTCCTCTTCACGCAGTGACTGGTGAGGCCCTGCTGGGCAACCGGTGATCGGTAACAGGAATCACCGGTTCCCTCGGGCGAGGGAAGTTTTCCGGACGGGCCGTCTGCGGGCGGTGGCGGGCGGTTACAGTCCGGAATTCGACGCGGGGACGAACCCCGCGGGCGGCGCACCCCCTCCCCGTGTTCCCCGCACGGGCTGCCCCCTCGCGCTCCGGAAGTGACCCTTGGCCACGGTTGACACCGCACCCGTAGAACCGCACGCACCTTCTACCCAGCCCGGCCCGCCGACCTGGCCGAGTTCAGTGGCGATCCCCGCACAGCTGCGTCCCGTGGCGGCCCCGCCGCGACAGCGCTCCGCGACAGCCACCGAGCAGCAGCCCCAGCCCGCCGCCACCCTCATCGGCTCCGTCCAGCGGGCGATGCGGCTGCTGGAGTCCGTCGCCGCGCACGAACACGGAGCCCCCGCGAAGCAGTTGGCCCGCGAGACCGGCCTCGCGCTTCCCACGGCGTACCACCTGCTGCGCACTCTCGTGTACGAGGGCTATCTCCGCCGGGACAGAGGGCTGTTCTTCCTCGGCGAAGCGGCCGCGAGGCTGAGCAGCAGCGGAGCGCAGGAGAAACGTCGCAGCACGCTTGTGGACGCGCTGGCGGCCTGGCGGGATTTGATCGGTGTGCCGGTCTACTACGCGATGTACCGCGACGGCGAGATCGAGGTCATGTGCGTCTCCGACAGCCCCGGCAACCCGGCGGTCGAGGAGTGGGCCGACTTCCGTGAGACGGGACACGCGCACGCGATCGGCCAGTGTCTGCTGGCCCAATTGGACGAGGACGCCCGGCGCGACCACCTCGACCGCTATCCCGCGCAGTCCCTCACGCCGTACACCGTGCGGGACGGTCACTCCCTGCTGCGGCGCCTGGATCGGATGCGGCGGATGGAGCTGGTGGTGGAACGTCAGGAGTACGCGCTGGGGACGGTCTGCGCGGCGATTCCGATCACGCTCGGCAGCACGGCCGCCACGATGGCCATTTCTCTCCCCTTGCATCAGGCTGACCGTCTGCCGGCCGCCGCCCGGGCGTTGCAGGCCGAGGTCGGCAGGCTGCTGGGGTCGCTCGCGCTCTCTATCAGTATCTGAAAACTTACTCCTTGTGATCTGTTGTGTACGTTCAGCAATATTCCTTCAGTGTCACGGGGATCATTCCCAGCCAGTCGGCGGCAATTGACGGGATAGGCGATGCGCGAGTCCGTACAGGCAGAGGTCATGATGAGCTTCCTCGTCTCCGAGGAGCTCTCCTTCCGTATCCCGGTCGAACTGGGCTACGAGGCGTGCGATCCGTACGCCGTACGGCTGACCTTCCATTTGCCGGGCGATGCCCCGGTGACCTGGGCCTTCGGCCGGGAGCTGCTGATCGACGGGGTGGGCCGGGCGTCCGGGGACGGTGACGTCCGGATCGAGCCCGTCGATCCCGAGACGCTGGGCGAAGTGCTGATCAGGCTTCAGGTGGGCGGCGACCAGGCGCTGTTCCGCACCGGTGCGGCCCCGCTCGTGGCGTTCCTCGACCGCACCGACCGGCTGGTTCCGCTCGGTCAGGAGGGTGCGCTCGCGGATTTCGACGCCCACCTCGACGAGGCACTGGACCGCATCCTGGCGGAGGAGCAGAGCGCCGGCTGAAGCGTTGCCGTGGCGGCGGGGGGAGTTGGCGTAACGCTTCACCAAGGGGTCTGAAGCCCCTGGACGCATCTGTGGAGTTCTGAAAGGCCTGCGGGGCCGAGAGGTCTGGGAGCGGTCCGGGGAAGCCCGGGAGGAGCCCTGGAGTCGCAGGAACGCTTCTGCGTGGCTCCGCGCGGCGATTCCCGCCGTCCTCAGTGCTTGCGGCGCCGGCCCTTCCCGCCGCGTGCCGGCGCCGGCTTGACACCGGGTGCTGCCGTGGGCCCGGCACCGACCGCCGCCGTGGCCACTGCCGCAACCCCCGCCGGAGCCGTTTCGCGTCCCGGTCGGTCGGCCGAGACCACCAGGGCCGCGAGCGCCGTGGTGACCGGTACCGAGGCGACCAGGCCGATCGAGCCCACCAGCGTGCGTACGATCTCCTCGGCGACCAACTCGCTGTTGGCGACCGACCCCACGCTGCTCTGCGCGATGGAGAAGAGCAGCAGCAACGGCAGGGCCGCGCCCGCGTAGGCGAGGACGAGCGTGTTGACCACGGACGCGATGTGGTCGCGGCCGATCCGGATACCGGCGCGGTACAGCCCGCGCCAGCCCATCGACGGGTTGGCCTCGTGCAGCTCCCAGACCGCCGAGGTCTGCGTGACCGTCACATCGTCGAGCACCCCCAGCGAACCGATGATGACGCCGGCGAGCAGCAGACCGCTCATGTCGATCGACGGATACAGCCCGTGGATCAGGCCCGTGTTGTCGTCCGTGTTGCCGGTGAGCGCGGCCCAGCCGATGAACACCGAACCAAGGATGCCGATCAGCACCAGCGACATCAGCGTGCCGAGCACCGCCACGGACGTACGGGCCGACAGCCCGTGGCACATGTAGAGCGCGATCAGCATGATGGCACTCGATCCGACCACCGCCACGATCAGCGGGTTCGAGCCGTGCAGGATCGCGGGCAGGATGAAGAAGTTGAGGATCATGAAGCTGATGGCCAGCGCGATCAGTGCCATGACACCGCGCAGTCGGCCCACCACCACGACGGCCAGTGCGAAGATGCCGGCGAGCAGCGCCATCGGGAACTTACGGTTCACATCGGTGACCGAGTACTGCAGATCCCTGGGCGCGGAGGGCTCGTAGGCGACCACGACCTTCTCGCCCTCATGCAGTTGCCGTGACTGGTCGGGCTGGACGATCTCCGTGAACGTGCGGCCCTTGTCCTTGCCGGTGCTGACCGTGACCGTGGCCTTCTTGCAGGTGCCGCCCGCCTCCTGCTGTGCCGAGGAACCCTCGGCCGTGGAGGTGTCCCCGGTCGAGCCCCCGCCCGAGGCGTTCACCGAGGCGCAGCTGACGCTGACCACTTTGGTGACCGTCGCCTGCTGTGTCTGCCGGTCGAAGCCGACGCCGGTGCGCTTGTGCGACGGAGCGCCGCCGGGCCACAACACCACCATGCCGACCACGACCGCCACTGTGAACGGGATCAGGATCGCCGCGATGACCTTCCGAAGGTGACGGGAGACGGGGGCGGCCGGACCATGACTGTGCGAGTGGCCATGCCCACCACCCGCGCCGGAACCGTGCCCGCCGTCGCCACCGGAGCTGTGGTCGTCCCGGGACCCGGAACCATGGTCGCCTTCGGGACCGTGGCCGTGGTCATGGCCATGCGACGGCCCGGTCGGCGGGTATGAGGGCTGCTGCGTCGTGGTCACCGCCCGATCATCGCAAGAACGCCGGAGGCCCACTGTTCAGCGCGCCACATATGACGCTAGCGTGGAGGCACCTTTGCACACGCGGGAGCTCGGAGCACCGGGCTGAGAGGGCGCTGACCTCCGTCTCTGCGATGTTTCACGGGAAACGTCACCTGAAGTGAGTGATGTTTCACATGAAACATCGGCTGACGGAAGCCGCTGCGTCGACCGCCGAACCTGTTACCGGGTAATGCCGGCGTAGGGAGTAGGTCTCATGACCAACAAGGACGTACGCACGCCTGCCTTCAGCCAGGACGAACAGCCCATTCCGGGCGGGGAGTTCGCACGGGCCGAGCAGCCGACGGAGGCCGAGGAGCCTGCGGAGGCTGGGAAGTCCATCGGCTGGCACAAGGGGTATGTCGAGGGCTCGCGCCCCGATCTGCGGGTGCCGGTCCGGCAGGTGCACCTCACCAACGGGCAGTCCGTGACGCTGTACGACACCTCCGGCCCGTACACCGATCCGCTCGTCGACACCGACGTCCGCAGGGGGCTGGCGCCGCTGCGGGAGAATTGGATCATCGCCCGGGGCGACACCGAGGAGTACGCGGGCCGCCCTGTCCGCCCCGAGGACGACGGAATCAAGCACACGTCACCGCGCGGTGGACTCCGCAATCTCGATGCGGTGTTCCCGGGACGCCCGCGGCAGCCGCGCCGTGGACGTGATGGTACGGCGGTGACTCAACTCGCCTACGCGCGACGGGGCGAGATCACGCCCGAGATGGAGTTCGTGGCCGTACGGGAGAAGGTCTCGCCCGAGGTGGTCCGGGAGGAGATCGCGGCGGGGCGTGCGGTGCTGCCGGCCAACGTCAACCATCCCGAGATCGAGCCGATGATCATCGGTAAGCGGTTCCTGGTGAAGGTCAACGCCAACATCGGCAATTCCGCGGTCACTTCCTCCATCGAGGAGGAGGTCGAGAAGATGACCTGGGCGACCCGCTGGGGCGCCGACACGGTCATGGACCTGTCCACCGGCCGCAACATCCACACCACCCGCGAATGGGTCCTGCGCAACTCCCCCGTCCCCATCGGCACCGTGCCGCTCTACCAGGCACTCGAAAAGGTCGACGGCCGTGCCGAGGAGCTGACCTGGGAGATCTACAAGGACACGGTCGTCGAACAGGCCGAACAGGGCGTGGACTACATGACCGTCCACGCGGGCGTGCGGTTGCCGTTCGTACCGCTGACGGCGAACCGCAAGACGGGCATCGTCTCGCGCGGCGGCTCGATCATGGCGGCCTGGTGCCTGGCACACCACAAGGAATCGTTCCTCTACGAGAACTTCGAGGAGTTGTGCGAGATCCTCGCCGCCTACGACGTCACGTACTCGCTGGGCGACGGTCTGCGACCCGGCTCGATCGCGGACGCCAACGACGAGGCGCAGTTCGCCGAGTTGAGGACTCTCGGGGAACTCAACACGATCGCGAAGCGTTTCAACGTACAGACCATGATCGAGGGCCCGGGACATGTCCCGATGCACAAGATCAAGGAGAACATCGACCTTCAGCAGGAGATCTGCGATGAAGCTCCGTTCTATACGCTCGGCCCGCTGACGACGGACGTCGCGCCTGCGTACGACCACATCACTTCCGGCATCGGTGCCGCGATGATCGCCTGGTGGGGCACGGCCATGCTCTGCTATGTCACGCCCAAGGAGCACTTGGGCCTGCCCAATCGTGACGACGTCAAGACCGGCGTCATCACCTACAAGATCGCCGCCCACGCAGCCGACCTCGCCAAGGGGCACCCAGGTGCACAGGAGTGGGACGACGCGCTGTCCGACGCCCGCTTCGAGTTCCGCTGGGAGGACCAGTTCAACCTGGCCCTCGACCCGGTCACTGCACGGGAGTTCCACGACGAGACACTGCCGGCGGAGCCTGCCAAGACGGCGCACTTCTGCTCGATGTGCGGGCCGAAGTTCTGCTCGATGAAGATTAGCCAAAGCATCACAGCGCAGTTCGGCGGTACGGCGGCTGCAGGGGCGACGGCTGAGGAGGTCGCTGAGGGGATGTTGCAGAAGTCGAAGGAGTTCGCGGCCAGCGGGAACCGGGTGTATCTGCCCCTGGCGGACTGAGTGCCTGTGTCTGACCCCCTGATCTGGATCTTTGGGCGCGGTGGACTGGTGGCATGTCCGAGATTGCCTACTGTCGCTGTCACCAGGCTGGGTATACGGTGAGTTGTGAGGCTGAGGCGCTTTTCACCATTTGTAGTTGGTGAACAGTCTGGCCCGCATCCTCCGTCTTTCGGCCCCTTGCCCCCGGGTCACAGTGTCCATCTGACCACTCTGAGGAGGCTGGAGCCGCACCGCCGACTGCGCAGCTCCAGCCCTTCGTCCTTCTCAGCCTTTTTCGAGGCCGGGGTGTACTCCCGCTACGCCCCGCTTGGGCTGGTGAGGACGGGTCAGTGTGAGACGGCGAGGCAGGGGGCCTCGGTGCCGTCTTCGCACGCGGCCGCCGCCCGTGTTCGGCTGCATGCGGCGGCGGCCGTGGACCATTGCACCACCGATGTCCGGTCTGGGAAAACGCCTTGGCAGGTTCTTGACGGCGAACGACACGACGTCGGCCCGACGACTGGTCAGAGAGGTTCACATCATGGAACCGACTACAAATCACCTCTCGGCCGGCGCCCAGCGCTCCTCACCTCTGCCTGTTCGGCTTTCGCTGGCGCCCTACGAAGCCGTCTCAGGCGGATTCGACGGCGCATGGTGGCCCTACTCCCGTAATCTCGCCACTGAACTTCCCGGCCTGGTTGAGGCAATGGATGGGACGGGCAGCATCACCAGGGTCATAGTGGGGATCGAGCCGTGGCCCGACATCCCGCACCGGGTCTCCGTCGGCGGGCACACCGTAACCGCAGGGTGGTTCGTGTCCGGTCACGAACAGAACGAGATCGTGCTCTGCTCGTATCTCAAGGGCTTTCGCACCCTGCTTGTTATCCCTCCCACAACAACGCCCAGCGCTGCCGACTGGCTGATGAGCACACCAGTCACGGTCGACGGCAGCCGCACCGCCACCGAACTCCTGGCCACCGCGACGGCCCGCCCCGACAAGGCATCCCACGAGGCGCCTCGCAAGACGGCGGACGGAGTTGCTTGAGGAGAGCTGTCGCCTGCGGTGTCACCTTGCCCGGGCGGTGGAGGATCGTCGCGGGCCCTGCCGCGGCAGTCGGGCGGGGTCTGGCTGAGCGGATTCAGGTGCCAGGGGAGGGCGGGCTGATGAGTCTGATCCCGGTGAGTTCTTCGGGGTGGACGCGGATGACATGGTCCATGGTCTGGTCGACCCATGGGTGCAGGAGTTGCCGGTAGCGGTCCAATTCGGTGCGGCTCGTGATCAGGTGCGCGTAGCCGGTCGCTATGACGCTCCAGCCAAGGTGACTTCGGGGGTCGATGGCGTCTGCCTCGTAGGCGACAACCACTGCCTGCCCGTCATTCTCGTTGGTGTGGACGGCCAGGGCGGAGCCCGCGTCGGTGCGGATGATGATGTCTCCCTGGTCCAGGAGATGGTTGACGGGCCGGACGGCCGGTAGGGCACGTGAGGTGAACACGATCCGTCCCAGCGAGATGCTGCCCAGCAGCTTGAGGGCCTCGGCAGGCTCCAGTTCGACGCATCGACGGGGACCGGAGACTCGTGCGGCCTGCCGGTCCATGACGACTCTGCGGACGGATTCATCACTCATGAGGGTTGTCCTCTCGGCTCTGCCGGGGCGGACCTGTTGTGGAGCCGAGATGGGGGAGTGCCCGGCTGTCGACAGTGGAACCGCGATTCCCAGTGAACGATTGAGCGGCTCCTGTGGTCTAGGGCCGTTCGGCCCTCAGAACGGCAGCTCTGGCGGGGCGACGCCTCGCTTGATGGTCATGATCCGCTCGTGGAAGTCGCGTGATGAGGGTTCGCGTGGGTATCGGGAGCGCAGTTCCTCGTCCAGTTCGTCGGCGACTAAGAGCAGGGATGGGAGCGACTTGCGGTCGGCTTCGAGTGCGGTTGTGCCCATGCCGATTGCTTCCTCGATGTCGCCGGTTCGGGCGGCGGTGACTCCGAGTGTGAGGCGGGCCTCGGCTGCGCGCATGGGTGAGATCTCGGTTCCGTCGGGGCCGGTGCTGATGCGGATCACGGATCGGGTGTTGACGTCCGCTCCGTCGCCCTCGTGGGTGTAGTGGAAACCGCCGCAGGAGAGCGGGATCCTGCGCAGGCCGAGGCCGTAGGTGCCCTCGGGCATCTCGGCCACGTCCTCCGGGTCGTCGGTCCGCTCCACGGTCTGCCGCATCTCGCGCCACTGCGCGGCGGGGAGCAGCCGGCCGCCGGCCAGGGCCCGGAAGAAGGTGTTCAGGTCGGCGGTGGTGCTCATCACACCGGAGTCCGCAGTGTGCTGAAGGCTGTGGTCGGTGACGTCGAGACGCTTGCCGTCGGCGGTCGTCAGATACGCGTTCACGTGCGGGTCGGGCAGGAACGGGTCGAGCCCGGGGACGGAGGCGTTGCGCAGTCCGAGCTTCGCGACGATCCGGTGAGCGACCAGGTCCTGCCAGCTCGCGCCACCGGCCTTCTCGGCGATCGTGCCGGCCAGCAGGTAGTTGGTGTTGGAGTACGCCCACCGGGTGGCCCCGCCCGGCTGCGGCACGAAGAGCGGGTGGTGCTTCGTCGCGACGGCGACCAGGTCGGCCGCCGGGGTGGTGTCGTAGCGGCTCTCGTCGAAGTGGTTGATCAGGCGGTCCTGGATCTCCGGGTCGTCGATGTAGTCGTAGAGGCCGCTGGTCTGGCGGAGCAGGTCGCGGACGGTGATGCGGGTGCCGTCGTTGCCGTTGCCTTTGACGACTCCGGCAGCCAGTGCTCGACGGTGTCGTCGAGCGACAGCCGCTTCTCCGTCACGAGTTGGAGCACGAGGGTCGCCACGAACGTCTTCGTCGTGCTCGCCACACGGAAGTGCGCGTTCCAGGGGATCGGGGCCGTGGAGTCGGCCGTGCGGGTGCCGATGCGGGCCATGACCGGTGGGCCGTTCGCTCCGTCGACCCTGGCCAGCACGTTCACATCGCCGCCCCCCGGCCTTCCGCACGGCTGCCAGGTCGCGTTGGAGCGTGGCCTCGTCGTACACGTGTGAGGGGTGGTCCGGTGCCGGGTGTCCGGTGGTGGCGGTCGCGGCCACGGGCGAGCCCAGTGCGAGCAACGCCGCTGCCAGTACGGCGGCGCCGGTCTTCCTCGACGACGGCATCTGCATGTCCGAATCCCCCGTTGCTCCTGGTCCTGATCGGTGACGATCACCAGCCAACCGGATCGGAGCGCGGCGGAGGATGGGCTGTCCACCGAGTGCGGGGTGGACGTTAACCCTCCTGCGGACTTCGGGTTCGTCCCCGTCGGGAACGTGTGGGCCCAGTCGGTCACGGCACGAGGACGAGCTTGCCCGTGGTGCGCTTGGCCTCGATGGCACGGTGCGCCTCGGCGGCTTCGGCCAGCGGGTAGGTGCGCTCGACGGAGACCCGCAGCCGACCTGCCTCCACGCGTTCGGTGACCTGCTTCAGCAGGTCACCGGAGGGCTCGGCCGTGACCCAGGTGTAGCGCAGGCCCCGGGCAGCGGCCTGCTGCTCGTCCGTCCCCGGGTCGATCGACGCGCCGACGAGCAGACCGTCGGGCCGGAGCACGTCGAGGGAGCGCGGGCCGTAGGAACCGCCGACCAGGTCCAGGACCGCGTCCACCGGGGCGACGGCGGTCCGGAAGTCGGTGGTGGTGTAGTCGATCAGCTCGTCGGCGCCCAGCCCGCGCAGGAAGTCGTGGTGGGCCGCGCGGGCGGTGCCGATGACGTACGCCCCGAGCTCCTTGGCCAGTTGGACGGCGACGTGTCCGACGCCGCCCGCCGCCGCGTGGATCAGCACCCGGTCGCCGGGCCCGATCCGCGCCAGCACGGCCAGGGCCTGCCAGGCGGTGACCGCGACCAGGGGGACGGCCCCCGCGTGCGCGAGGTCGAGGTTCTTGGGGGCGGGCGCCAGCGCGTCGGCCGGTACGGCGGTGAACTCGGCGTACGCGCCCCGTGGGGTGACGGACAGCATGCCGTACACCTCGTCGCCCGGCGCGAACCGTGTCACGCCCTCGCCGACCCGCTCGACGACACCGGCCACGTCGTTGCCCGGCGTCCACGGCAGGGGGACCAGCTCCGGTACCCGGCCGGACCGCAGCACCACGTCGCCCGGGTTGACGCCGGCGCCGGCGACCCGCAGGAGCACCTCGCCGGGGCCGGGCTCGGGGACGTCGGTCTCGACGTAGGTGAGCGTCTCGGGGCCGCCGAACACGAACTGGACGATGGCGTGCATACGGGCGGACATCCGGACTCCTCGTCAACAGGGCGTGGTGTGTGGCGCGTTCCATGCTCGGCCCGGCTGCGACCCTGCGGAAGAAGGCACTTCTCCGATATCGATGTTCCTCATGGATACGGGCTTCGACCTGAGGAAATACGGTGGGGTGGACATCTTCCTGCGCGACTGCCCCATCCGCGCCGTACTGGAGCTGTTCGCGGGCAAGTGGCCCTGGTGGCCCTGGAGGCCCTGGAGGGCGGCCGGACCATGATCCGCACGGTGTACCCGACCGTGCCACCGCGTGTGGAGTACCGGCTCACCGAACTGGGCCAGGAAGTCGGCGGGTTGGTGCAGAGCATCACCGTCTGGGCGCAGGCGAACGGCACCGCCATGCGCGCGGCGCGGGAGGAGTTCGACGGGCGCGACGAGCAGCGCGGCCCGTGACCGGGTCTTCGGCTTGCGCTCCCCTGGGTGGGGGCGCAAGCCGAGGGGCTACTCCGGCTGGTGCTCGGGCCCCCCGAAGTCCGGGCTGCTGAAGTCCGGGCTGCTGAAGCTCGGGCGATGACCCGGCTCCGGGCCGTCGTCGGGGCTGGAGAAGCCCGGGCGGTCGTAGCCGAGGTGCGGCATGCGACTCGGTGCCGAGGGTGTCGTACGGCGTAGTGCCGCCGTGCCCGGGGCCGCGAGCGCCTCCTGGAGGAACGGCAGGATGCCGCGTTCCAGAAGGGCGTCGTGCCAGGCTTCCCTGGCCCGGGCCACCTCACCGTCCGACTCGCCGTAGGGGTCGGCGTCGAACGTCGGCCGGTTGCGCAGGGCCGTGAGGAGCAGACCGACGGCGGCGACGAGGATCGCCGCGGCGGTCATCGCGCCGAACACCCAGCCGGCGGTGAGCATGGTCTGCGCGAACGCGGGCTCAGGGGTGAGCATCTTCAGGATGTAGCCCACGAGCAGGAATATCGCCGCGGCCGTGCCGGCGAGGACGGGGGTGAGGACGGCGGCGACGGCGACGGCACCCGCACCCTCGGCAGCCTCCCCCAGGGTGGTGGCGAGCCCCATCGCGCCCGCGCCGGCCGGCTCCGCGGAGCCGGTCTCGTGGACGGACGACGGGGTGGACGACGCCGGCTGGCGCAGTTCCTCGCGGACCTTCACGTAGTGCTGGTACTCGGTCGCCGCGGCCGCCGTGATGAGTGCGGTGGCGTTCAGCGCCATGGTGCGCAGCTGTTCGGGGTTGAGCCGCTTACCGACAGCGGCCAGTTCCGGGCGGGTAGGGGCGGAGCGCAGCGCCTCGTCGAGGATCCGCTCGTACTCCTGGCGGTCCTCGCTGTGCAGGTGCTGCGGAACGCTGTTCATGTGCATCCCCCGATGCTCCGTAGGGCTTGGGGCTCGCATGCCAACGAGCCGTCGGGCAGAAACGGAGGGGAGCCTGCTACGGATAAGTCGATGGTAGAGCGGCGACGGCACACGGTGACAGGGGGTTTCCAGAAATTGGCCCCTGGCCAGCGCTGTCGTCCGCCGGTCCTCCGAGGGGGACGTCTGCCCGTTAAACGCTCAGATATCCAACGGCAGTTGCTGGACCAGCAGTTTTCCGGCCATGGTCACTCCGCCGTCCATCGCGATGGCGAGTCCCTCGGCGTAGACGTGCGGTCCCTCGACCACGGGGCTGGCGGTGTCCTCGCCGTCCTCGGAGCCGACGTCGCCCAGGAGGTACGGAATCGGGCTGTGGCCGTGCACGATCCGGGTCCCGCCGTACATGTCGAGCAATGAGCGGACATGTTCGGCGCCGCCCTCGTCGCGGAAGGAGAAGCGCTTGGTGAACTTGCGGAACACGTCCCACACCTCGTCCGCGTCGTTGCGCGTGAGGGTCTCGCGG
This sequence comes from Streptomyces sp. NPDC050549, assembly GCF_040655035.1. NCBI lineage: Bacteria > Bacillati > Actinomycetota > Actinomycetes > Kitasatosporales > Streptomycetaceae > Streptomyces > Streptomyces sp. NPDC050549. The sequence goes on along the minus strand of NZ_JBFAJD010000010.1, from coordinate 236,199 downwards.
ACGTTGTCGTTGACGGCCTCGATCGAGTCGCCGTAGTCGAGGTAGGCGGTGGTGTCGGAGTGGACGAGGAGGTGCCCGTCGACCTCCTCCATGGCGTCCAGCCGGGCCATCCACTGCAGGTGGACGTCCTGGAGGCGGTCCATGTCGGTCTTCTGGCCGCCGTTGAGCAGCCAGGCCGCCTGGAAGGTGGCGGTGCCCGCGCCGGAGTTGACGGGGGTGTCGCCGAACCGCTTGGCGCCGAGCAGCAGCAGCTCGTGGTTGCCCATGAGCGCCTTGCAGTAGCCGCCGGCCGCGGCCGCCTCGGCGGACAGCCGCATGACCAGGTCGATGACGCCGATACCGTCCGGGCCGCGGTCGGTGAAGTCGCCGAGAAACCACAGCCGCGCGGTGCCCGCGCACCAGCTGCCGGCCGCGTCGATCAGGCCCTTTTCCCGGAGTGCGGCCACCAGTTCGTCGAGGTAGCCGTGCACATCCCCTACGACGAACAGCGGACCGGGGCCCTCCGTCTGCCGCGGGATGCCGACCGACGTCGGGTCCACCGCGACCTGAACCGTGTCACCCCTATTGATGACCGGCAGATCGCGCTGAGTCGGTGTGTACCCGTCGGGATAGGCCTCGTCGAAGGCCTCCTCGTCGGGTCGTACGGCGCTGCCGGGCTGCGCGCTGTCGGCGTACGGACCGGTCTCGTGGACATACGCCGGTACCCGGAAGTCGCGCAACGTCGCCGTGCGCTCCACCTCGGGTCCCTGACCGGCCCCCTGAGTCATCGACCCCTCCACCATCACGCCGCGTCTGCACCGCGTCGGACTGCCTGGTCGCAGCGGCCCGCGGTGTCGTGGGCCCATCATAGGAATGCGGATCGCGCCATGTGATGACCCAGGGGTGGTGAATCAGAGCAGGACTCCGGTTCGCCGTGGCTTTCGCCCCGATTGGGCAGGGCTTCGACCACTCGACCGGCACCCGAGGGGCGATCGGTTCCCGCCTCAAGGGCGGCTGGATTTCGCCGGTGCGATGGCCTCCGGCGGTTGCCGTACTCCACCTCCGACTTCGGTAAGACCGTCGGCCGTCAGCCGGTCGGTGGTCGACTCCGGTGCCGGGTGGGTGCCTGGGGAGACAGGGTCGGGCGGGCGCCGAGGGGGCAGGGCCGGGCGGTACGGCCCGAACGGCGCCGGGTGGGAGTCCCGGCACCGTCCGGCCCGTACTGGAGCCCGAGGGAAGCGCCCGGGCACCGCCCGCCCGCCACTCCGCCCCGAGAGACGCCCGGCACCGCCCCAACCGCCTCGCGGAGCCCGTCACGGCGTCCCTCCCCCAGTCGCCCCACCCCACACCGAGCCGGCCGCGAGCAAGGGCCAATGCCGGCCCGTTCCGGCTACGGCCCCGACCCTCGCGCCCGTCATCACCGCCCGAGGAGCCCTCGGCGCGGACAAGCACCGGCAAGTGGACCCACCGGAGGGCCGACCCATCGGCAGGCTCCACGGGGCAGCCCCACCGCCGCCTCGTCCTAACGCCGCCCTGACGCACCGCCGGCCCGGCCCACCGTTCGGCCGGTTCACCGACCGGGAGGCCGGGGCAACCGGACGGGCCGGGCCCGACCGACGGCAGGCCCACAGGCAAAGCGACAGGCAGACCGAACCGCCGGCGGACCCGACGACGGCCCACCGTCGGACTGGCCGATCCACCGGCCGCCCGACGGGTCGGTCCCGTCGCCGCGGCGACGGACGGTGCGACCGCCAGACGGTTGCCCGACGGTGCGACCGCCAGACCGGTTGCCCGACCCACCGACCGCTCGCCCGCCCCTCCCGGGGGCTCGACCGACCGACTGCCCAACTCGCCCGCCCCCTACTTCCCCTCCGGCGACCGAGGCGGACTGACCGTCGTCCGTGGTGGCCGTCGCTGGGACGACGTACGGATGATCAGTTCGGTCGGTATCACCTGCTCGACCGGCAGATCCGAATCGACCCCCTCGATGGCGTCGATGAGGAGCTGGACCACCGCCGTGCCGATGCGGCGCGGCTTCAGCGAGAGCGTGGTGATCGGCGGCTCGGTGTTGGCGTACACCGTGGACTCGCTGCAGCACACCAGCAGCAGATCCTCCGGCACCCGCATCCCGTAGCGCCGGGCGGCGGCCAGCAGATCCGTGCCGTTGGGGTCGAACAGGCCGTAGACCGCGTCGGGCCGGTCGGGCCGGGCGAGCAGTCGGTCGGCGGCGACGGCGCCCGCGCACGGATCGTGCGCCGGATAGGACTCGTACACCGGATCCTGGCCCACCCGCTCGCACCAACGCAGGTATGCGGTGGTCGAGAGGTGTGTGTACGTGTCCGTGCTCGTGCCCGTGAGCAGGCCGATCCGGCGGGCGCCGGCGTCGGCCAGATGGTCGAGGATGCCGAGGACGGCGGCCTCGTGATCGTTGTCGACCCAGGCGGTCACCGGGAGCGAGCCGGCCGGACGGCCGTCGGAGACGACCGGTAAACCCTGCCGGACGAGCTCGCTGACCACCGGGTCCTGGTCGGACGGGTCGATGACGACCGTGCCGTCCAGGGCGACGTTCGACCACACGTCGTGGCGCGAGGTCGCCGGAAGGATCACGAGGGCGTAGCCGCGGGCGAGCGCGGCCGAGGTGGCGGCCCGGGCCATCTCGGCGAAGTACGCGAATTCGGTGAAGGTGAAAGGTTCATCCCCGTATGTCGTGACGGTCAGACCGATGAGGCCCGATTTCCCGGTACGGAGCGTGCGAGCCGCCGCGGAGGGGCGATAGCCCAGCCGGTCGGCCACTTCGCGGACATGGCGTCGGGTGGCGTCCGGGAGCCGGCCCTTGCCGTTGAGGGCGTCGGAGACGGTCGTGATGGAGACTCCGGCTGCGGCGGCCACATCTCTGATTCCCGCCCGGCCCGGCCGGCTTCCTCGACGAGAGGTTTCCGCGCGGCTCACCTGGTGCTTCCCTGCTGCTGTCATGGCGAGCCGATAGTAGGGCTCATGCGGTGGGGTAGTGCGGACGCATATGCACGCGTTGACAGGCACGTTTCTGCAAGGTCAGACAGGGTCAACTGCCTTAGAAACAAAGTCAGTTAAACGCTTCGATGGCATTACGTGACTTGTCGGCGCGCATGGGCCTGCCAAGTCCCCGATGTTTCGAAGAGGTCTCAACTCACCTGTACGAGGGATGCGCGCCACGGCGCGAGCCACCAGCGCATAGATATATGTACAGCGCGCCCCCGGTTCGTGCGCCTTCGTGCGCTGTTGCCCCTGTTGTGGATGTGGCTCGTGAGGCGGTACCGGCCGGTGTCCGGAGGCCGCTCGCCCGGACGCGACCTGTACGCGCCGACGTCGAATCCTCATAAGGTGAGCAGTATTGAAATCCGGTGGTGGTCACAAGGAGGACTGCGGTGAGCGAGACGAGCCCCAAGCTGCGCGCCGAGCTGGAGGGTATCCCCACCTACAAGCCGGGCAAGCCCGCCGCGGCGGACGGTCCGGTGGCCTACAAGCTGTCCTCCAACGAGAACCCGTACCCGCCGCTGCCCGGTGTCATGGAGAGCGTGACGGCGGCCGCCGCGTCCTTCAACCGGTACCCGGACATGGCCTGCACCGGCCTGATGAACGAGCTGGCGGAACGGTTCGGTGTCCCCGTCTCCCACCTGGCCACCGGCACCGGTTCGGTCGGTGTGGCCCAGCAGCTGATCCAGGCGACCGCCGGCCCCGGCGACGAGGTCATGTACGCCTGGCGCTCCTTCGAGGCGTACCCGATCATCACGCGGATCAGCGGTGCCACCGCGGTGCAGGTGCCGCTGACCCCGGGCGATGTGCACGACCTGGACGCGATGGCCGACGCCGTCACCGACCGGACCCGGCTGATCTTCGTCTGCAACCCCAACAACCCGACGGGCACGCTCGTACGGCGGGCCGAGCTGGAGCGCTTCCTGGACCGGGTGCCCGGCGATGTGCTCGTCGTGCTGGACGAGGCGTATCGCGAGTTCATCCGGTCCGCCGAAGGTGAAGGGGGGGAGGTGCCGGACGGCGTCCAGCTCTACCGCGACCGGCCGAACGTCTGCGTCCTGCGTACCTTCTCCAAGGCGTACGGCCTCGCCGGGCTGCGAGTCGGCTTCGCGGTCGCGCACGAGCCGGTGGCGGCGGCGCTGCGCAAGACGGCGGTGCCCTTCGGGGTGAGCCAGCTCGCGCAGGACGCGGCGGTCGCCTCGCTGAGGGCGGAGGACGAACTGCTGGGCCGGGTCGGCTCCTTGGTGAGCGAGCGCACCCGGGTGGTCGACACGCTGCGCGCCCAGGGCTGGACGGTCCCGGAGACCCAGGCCAACTTCGTGTGGCTGCGACTGGGGGAGCGCACGGTCGACTTCGCGGCGGTGTGCGAGCAGCACGGCGTGGTCGTCCGGCCGTTCGCGGGCGAGGGCGTGCGCATCACGGTCGGGGAGGCCGAGGCCAACGACATCTTCCTCAAGGCGGCCGAGGGCTTCCGCAAGGAGCTGTGAACGACAGGGATTTGTGAACGACGGTCGCGAGGCTGCGGGGCGCCCCGGTTCCACGTGAAACCGGGGCGCCCCGCGCTATAGGCCGACCGGCCCCGGCCGGTGTGACGTACGGGACCGACTTAGGGACCCCCCGCCCATCACGCATCGAACAGCCATGCGTCATAATTCCTTGTGAATGTGAACGCGTTCACAAGCGTGTCCTGTTTGTCCAGTGATGCGTGTGACATAAGGGGCAAACTGCCGCTGTGACCACGGCGACATAAGGAGACTGACGACGTGGATTTGGCTCTGGCGCCGGAGACACTGGCGCGATGGCAGTTCGGCATTACCACCGTCTACCACTTCCTGTTCGTCCCCCTGACGATCTCGCTCGCCGCTCTCACGGCCGGGTTGCAGACCGCGTGGGTGCGCACGGAGAAGGAGAAGTACCTCAGGGCCACCAAGTTCTGGGGCAAGCTCTTCCTGATCAACATCGCCATGGGTGTCGTCACGGGCATCGTCCAGGAGTTCCAGTTCGGCATGAACTGGTCCGCCTACTCGCGGTTCGTCGGTGACATCTTCGGTGCCCCGCTCGCCTTCGAGGCGCTGATCGCGTTCTTCTTCGAGTCCACCTTCATCGGGCTGTGGATCTTCGGCTGGGACAAGCTGCCCAAGCGGATCCACCTGGCCTGCATCTGGATGGTCTCGATCGGCACGATCCTGTCCGCGTACTTCATCCTCGCGGCCAACTCGTGGATGCAGCACCCCGTCGGCTACAAGATCAACAAGGCCAAGGGGCGTGCCGAACTCACCGACTTCTGGCACGTGCTGACCCAGAACACCGCGCTCGCGCAGGCCTTCCACACGCTCTCCGCGTCCTTCCTGACCGGCGGCGCGTTCATGGTCGGCATCGCCGCCTTCCACCTGTTCCGCAAGAAGCACATCGCGGTGATGAAGAGTTCGCTGCGGCTGGGCCTGGTCACCGTCACGATCGCCGGTCTGCTCACCGCCGTCAGCGGTGACACCCTCGGCAAGGTCATGTTCAAGCAGCAGCCGATGAAGATGGCCGCCGCCGAGGCACTGTGGGACGGCCAGGACTCCGCGCCGTTCTCGATCTTCGCCTACGGCGACGTCAGCAAGGGCCACAACACCGTCGAGCTCTCGATCCCCGGGATACTGTCTTTCCTCGCCGACGACGACTTCGGCTCGTACGTCCCCGGCATCAACGACACCAACAAGGCCGAACAGGCCAAGTACGGCCCCGGCGACTACCGGCCCATCATTCCCGTCACCTTCTGGGCGTTCCGCTGGATGATCGGCTTCGGCATGGCGTCCTTCGCCGTCGGCCTGGCCGGACTCTGGCTGACCCGCAAGAAGTTCATGCTGCCCCAGCATCTGCGCGTCGGCGACGACGAGGTCCCGAACGTGGTCCTCTTCAAGAAGAAGGCCCTCGGCCCGAAACTCACCAAGCTCTACTGGCTGGTGTCCATCTGGACCCTCGGCTTCCCCCTCATCGCCAACTCCTGGGGCTGGATCTTCACCGAGATGGGCCGCCAGCCCTGGGTCGTCTACGGCCTCTTCCAGACCCGTGACGCGGTCTCCCCCAGCGTCTCCCAGGGCGAGGTCCTCACCTCGATGATCGTCTTCACCTCGCTCTACGCGATCCTCGCCGTCATCGAGGTCAAGCTGCTCGCGAAGTACGTCAAGGCCGGCCCGCCCGAACTCACCGAGGCCGACCTCAACCCGCCCACGAAGATCGGCGGCGACTCCCAGGACGCCGACAAGCCGATGGCCTTCTCGTACTAGGCCCAGGGAGCTGCAACAGCAATGGAACTTCACGACGTCTGGTTCGTCCTCATCGCCGTCCTGTGGACCGGCTACTTCTTCCTGGAGGGCTTCGACTTCGGGGTCGGCATCCTCACCAAGCTGCTCGCCCGGGACCGCACCGAGAAGCGGGTGCTGATCAACACGATCGGCCCGGTCTGGGACGGCAACGAGGTCTGGCTCCTCACGGCCGGTGGTGCGACCTTCGCCGCCTTCCCCGAGTGGTACGCCACGCTCTTCTCCGGCTTCTACCTCGCCCTGCTGATCATCCTGGTCTGCCTGATCGTCCGGGGCGTCGCCTTCGAGTACCGGGCGAAGCGGCCCGAGGAGAACTGGCAGCGCAACTGGGAGACGGCCATCTTCTGGACCTCGCTGCTCCCCGCGTTCCTGTGGGGCGTGGCCTTCGGCAACATCGTGCGCGGCGTGAAGATCGACAAGAACTTCGAGTACGTCGGCAACTTCTGGGACCTGCTCAACCCGTACGCCATCCTCGGCGGCCTGGTCACGCTGACGCTGTTCACCTTCCACGGCGCGGTGTTCACGGCGCTCAAGACCGTCGGGGACATCCGGGCGCGGGCGCGGAAGCTGGCGCTTCAAGTCGGTCTCGTCACCGCCCTGTTGGCCCTGGCCTTCCTGATCTGGACCCAGGTCGACAACGGTGACGGCAAGAGCCTGGTCGCTCTGATCGTGGCTGTCGTCGCCCTGGTCGCGGCGCTGGGGGCGATCCAAGTCGGGCGCGAGGGCTGGTCGTTCGCGTTCTCCGGCGTCACGATCGTGGCGGCTGTCGCGATGCTCTTCCTGTCGCTCTTCCCGAACGTCATGCCGTCCTCGCTCAACGCGGACTGGAGCCTCACGGTCACCAACGCCTCGTCGAGCCCGTACACCCTGCGGATCATGACTTGGTGCGCGGGGATCGCCACCCCGATCGTCCTGCTCTACCAGAGCTGGACGTACTGGGTGTTCCGCAAGCGGATCGGTACGCAGCACATCGCCGAAGCGGCGCACTGAGGCCGAGATTGAGTCCCGTTTGGGGCATGTTTCACGTGAAACATGCCCCCTTGGGGCCGGTCGACAAGTCGGGACGTCCCGAGAAGAGGGTGTGTTTCACGTGAAACCAATCGACCCACGTCTACTCCGATACGCTCGCGCCACTCGCCTCTTCCTGATGGCGGTCGTCGGCCTGGGAGCCGTCGGTGCGGTGCTGGTCATCGCGCAGGCGATGCTCATCGCCGAGATCGTGGTCGGCGCCTTCCAGCACGGCAAGTCCGTGAGTGAACTCGGCACTCCCCTGCTGCTGTTGGTGACCGTCGCGGGTGGCCGCGCCCTGGTCTCCTGGCTCACCGAACTCGCCGCCCACCGTGCCAGCGCCTCCGTGAAGTCGGAGCTACGGCGACGGCTGCTGGAGCGTTCCGTGGAGCTGGGGCCCGGGTGGCTGAGCGGGCAGCGGACCGGATCGCTGGTCGCCCTCGCCACGCGCGGTGTCGACGCCCTCGACGACTACTTCTCGCGCTATCTCCCGCAGTTGGGGCTCGCGGTGGTCGTCCCGGTGGCGGTGCTGGCGCGGATCGTCACCGAGGACTGGGTCTCGGCGGCGATCATCGTCGGCACCCTGCCGCTCATCCCGCTCTTCATGGTGATGATCGGCTGGGCCACACAATCCCGCATGGACCGACAGTGGCAGTTGCTGTCCCGGCTCTCCGGGCACTTCCTGGACGTGGTCGCGGGGCTGCCCACCCTGAAGGTGTTCGGGCGGGCCAAGGCGCAGGCCGAGTCGATCCGGCGCATCACCGGCGAGTACCGGCAGGCGACCATGCGGACGCTGCGGATCGCCTTCGTCTCCTCCTTCGCGCTGGAACTCCTGGCCACGCTCTCCGTGGCCCTGGTCGCTGTGACGATCGGCATGCGGCTCGTCCACGGCGACATGGATCTCTACATCGGCCTCGTCGTCCTTGTCCTGGCCCCCGAGGCATATCTGCCCCTGCGTCAGGTGGGCGCGCAGTACCACGCGGCGGCGGAGGGCCTCGCGGCGGCCGAGGAGATCTTCTCGGTACTGGAGACACCGGTACCGGCCACGGGGACCGCCGAAGTACCCTCCGACGCCCTCGCCTTCGAAGGCGTGACGGTCCGGTATCCCGGCCGTTCCGCGGATGCCGTGTCGGACGTGTCCTTCGCGGTGGAACCCGGCGAGACGGTGGCCCTCGTCGGCCCGAGCGGCTCGGGCAAGTCCACTTTGCTGAACGCCCTGTTGGGGTTCGTGCGGCCCGCCGAGGGCCGGGTGCGGGTCGGGGGAGTCGATCTCGCCGACGCCGACCTGGAACGGTGGCGGTCGCGGATCGCCTGGGTACCGCAACGCCCGCAGCTGTACGCCGGGACGATCGCCGAGAACGTACGGCTCGCCCGGCCCGACGCCGACGACACCGCCGTACGGCGGGCCTTGGTCGACGCCGGGGCCCTGGAGTTCGTGGACGCGCTGCCCGAGGGCATCGGGAGTGTGCTCGGCGAGGACGGGGCCGGGCTGTCCGCCGGGCAGCGGCAGCGGCTCGCGCTGGCCCGCGCCTTCCTCGCCGACCGGCCCGTCCTGCTCCTCGACGAGCCGACGGCCGCGCTGGACGGGGCGACCGAGGCCGAAGTGGTCGAGGCGGTACGGCGGTTGGCGGTCGGGCGGACGGTGCTGCTCGTGGTGCACCGGCCGGCCCTGCTGGCGGTCGCCGACCGGGTGGTGCGGGTGACGGAGGGCGAGGCCGTGGTTCGCGCGGAGACCGCGCCGACGCTCGCCGGTACGAGCCCGGAGGCGACGGCGAGTTCCGTGGCCGTCGACGAGCCCGAGACACCACTCACGGCGCACTCGGGCAGCGTCCTCGCCCGGGTCCGTGCCATGTCCGGTGCCCGGCGTGGCCGCCTCGCCCTGGCACTGCTGCTCGGAAGTCTCGCGCTGGGCAGTGCAGTTGGGCTCATGGCCACCTCGGGGTGGCTGATCTCGCGGGCCTCGCAGCAGCCGCCCGTGCTGTACCTGATGGTGGCGGTGACGGCGACGAGGGCCTTCGGTATCGGGCGGGCCGTGTTCCGGTACGCGGAGCGGCTCGTGTCGCACGACGCGGTGCTGCGGATGCTGGCCGACACCAGGGTCGCCGTCTACCGGCGCCTTGAGCGGCTGGCGCCCGCCGGCCTGCGGGACACCCGACGCGGCGATCTGCTGTCCCGGCTCGTCGCCGACGTGGACGCACTCCAGGACTACTGGCTGCGCTGGCTGCTGCCCGCCGGGGTCGCGGCCACCGTCTCGGCGGCGACGGTCGGATTCACGGCCTGGCTGCTGCCAGAGGCCGGTGCCGTGCTCGCGGCGGGTCTCCTCGCGGCCGGTGTCGGCGTCCCGCTCGTCACCGGCGCCGTGGCCCGTCGTGCCGAACGGCGGCTGGCCCCGGCCCGTGGTGTCCTCGCCACCCGCGTGACCGAACTGCTCACCGGCACCGCCGAGTTGACGGTCGCCGGCGCACTGCCCGCCCGCAGTGCCGAGGCCCGGCGCGCGGACGGCGTGCTTACCCGGATCGCCTCCCGTGCCGCCACCGCCACCGCGCTCGGCGACGGCCTCACCGCGCTGATCTCCGGCCTGACCGTCGCCGCCACCGCCCTGGTGGCAGCCCAGGCCGTCGCCGCGGGACGGCTCAGCGGTGTGGTGACCGCCGTCGTCGTCCTCACCCCGCTCGCCGCCTTCGAGGCCGTCCTCGGACTGCCCCTCGCCGTGCAGTACTGGCAGCGGGTCCGCAAGAGCGCCGAGCGCGTGTACGAGGTCCTGGACGCCCCCGAGCCCGTACGGGAACCGGAGCGGCCCCGCCAGGCGCCCGCGTCGCCGTTCCCGCTCGTCGTGCAGGGACTGGCCGCCCGGCACACCGGGCAGGACCGGGACGCGCTCGCCGGGCTCGACCTGACGCTGGAGAAGGGGCGCCGGGTCGCCGTGGTCGGATCCTCCGGGTCCGGCAAGACGACCCTGGCGCAGGTGCTGCTGCGCTTCCTCGACGCGGACGCCGGTTCGTACACGCTGGCCGGGGTGGACGCCTACTCCCTGGACGGTGACGACGTACGACGGCTCGTCGGGTTGTGTGCCCAGGACGCGCACCTCTTCGACAGCTCGGTGCGCGAGAACCTGCTGCTCGCGAAGAAGGACGCGACCGAGGGCGAGCTGCGGGCCGCGCTGGAGCGGGTCCGGCTGCTCGACTGGGCCGACGGGCTGCCCGACGGCCTGGACACCCTCGTCGGTGAGCACGGGGCGCGGCTGTCCGGCGGTCAGCGGCAGCGGCTGGCCCTCGCCCGCGCACTGCTCGCGGACTTCCCGGTCCTCGTGCTCGACGAGCCCGCCGAACACCTGGACCTGGCGACCGCCGACGCGCTCACCGCCGATCTGCTGGCCGCCACGGAGGGCCGTACGACCCTGCTCATCACGCACCGGCTGGCGGGACTTGAGGACGTGGACGAGGTGATCGTGCTGGACGAGGGACAGGTCGTGCAGCGTGGGACGTACGCCGGACTGGCCTCGGTGGAGGGGCCGTTGCGGGGGATGGCGGAGCGGGAGGCGGAGTCGGAGCTGCTGGTGGCGGCCGGGTAGCGAGAACCGGCAGTCGAGGCGCTCGACTTTCGTGGACAAAGGGGACTAATTAGGCTCGGGTCATGTCACCCGCTTCGAGTGCCGGCCCCCCGTCGCCCTCCCCGGGACTGTCCGCCGAACTGGCCGTACGCGTGCCGCAGTTGCTGGAGGCGATGCGGTCCGTGGGCAGCGGGCTCGAACTGCACTCCACGCTGGAGCGGATCTGCGAGGCGGCGGCCAAGCTGACGGACGCCCGTTACGCGGGACTCGGTGTCGTCGACGAGGACGGCGACGCCCTCGCCGACTTCGTCTTCCACGGGGTCGACACGGGAACCGCGCGGCGCATCGGCCGGTTTCCCGACGGGCACAAGGGGCTGCTCGGCGCCCTCATCCACGAGCCGGAGCCGGTCCGGCTCGTCGATGTGACCCAGGATCCGCGCTCTTGGGGCTTCCCCGCGCACCATCCGCGGATGCGTGGCTTCCTAGGTGTTCCGATCCGGGTCCAGGGGGAGGTCTTCGGGAATCTCTACCTGGGCGAGAAGCGCGGCGGGGGCCCCTTCAGCGACGACGACGTCAGCATGGTCCGGGTCCTGGCGACCGAGGCCGGCATCGCGATCGGCAACGCGCGGCTGTACGAGGCCGCCCAGCAACGCGAGCGGTGGATCGACGGGTCGGTGGCCGTCACGACCGCCCTCCTGTCCGGCGGGGACGCCGAGGACGCGCTCCAGGTCGTCGCGGAACGGGCCCGCCGGCTGTCCGGATCGGCAGCCGGCATCGTGCTGCTGCCCGCCGACGAGGGAGGCATGGAGATCGTCGCCGTGGCCTCGGAACGGCCGGCGGACGCGCTCGGCGCGGTCGTGCCCCCGGAGAGCGAGATCGTGACCCAACTGCTCGACGGGCAGCCGGTGTTCGTGGCGGACGCGGCCACCGATCCCCGCATGGTCACCGGCCTCGCGCGCATGTACGGGCCGGTCATGGCGCTGCCCCTGCAGAGCGGCGGGCGCGTCCTGGGCGCCCTCGTCACCCCTCGGGCGCGGGACGAGCGGCCGTTCACGGAGGTGGAACGCACCCTCGCGATCCAGTTCGCCTCGCAGGCCGCGCTCGCGCTGATGATGGCCGAGGCGCAGCGCGACCGGGAACGCCTCGCGGTGTACGAGGACCGGGACCGCATCGCCCGCGACCTGCACGACCTGGTCATCCAACGGCTGTTCGCCACCGGCATGATGCTGGAGAGCGCCAAGCGCGACTCGCTCGTGCCCGAGGTGCGGCAGGGCGTCGGCAACGCCGTCGACGAACTCGACATCACCATCCAGGAGATCCGCACCGCGATCTTCGCGCTCCAGCAGGGGCCCACCGAAGCCCCCTCAGGGCTGCGCACACGGGTACTGCGGGAGATCAACACGGCCGCCGTACCACTCGGTTTCACGCCCGCGCGCCGTTTCGTCGGCGCGGTCGACACCGTGGTCGGCGAGCTGACCGGCAAGAACCTCATTGCGGCCCTGCGCGAGGCACTCTCCAACGCGTTCCGGCACGCGGCGGCCACCCGGATCGAGGTCGTCGTCGACGCGACCGCGACCCTGCCCGACGGACGGCCGGGCGTCCGGCTCACCGTGTCGGACAACGGGGTCGGCATCCCGGAGGGCGGTCGCCGCAGCGGCCTGAAGAACCTCAAGCGACGGGCCGAATCCCTGGGCGGCGACAGCTGGTACGGACCCGGCACCGGCGAGGACGGGGGCGGTACGACGGTGGTGTGGCAGGCACTCGTCTGAGCCCGTCACCACGGGGCTCCCACGGAGCCGTTCGCGCCACCCTGTCCCCCATGCGTACGACCTGAACAGGGCACCGGTCCGCCGCGCGGGTCACGATCGCTGACATGCCCTCATCTCGCCGTCACCCACTGCTCGTTCCCGTGTTGCTGTGCGCGATCGCCGTGCTGGCGGCCCGCCCCGGCGACGGCGACAGCCACACCGCAGGCGCCAGGCAGACGGACGCCTCGGTCGCGGCGGGCTCCTGCCCGGGCGCCGTCCGTCTCGATCAGCCGCCCACCACTGAAACCGCCTCATGGGTCGCGCCGGTGGAGACGGGCGAACTGTCCGCCGGATTCGGCAGCAGCGGCTCCCGCTGGGCGAACCGGCACACCGGCCAGGACTTCGCGGTGCCCATCGGTACGCCGGTCCGGGCGGCCGGAGCGGGCCGCGTGGTGCGGGTGTCCTGCGGCGGCGCCTTCGGCAATCAGATCGTGGTCGAGCATCCGGGCGGCTACTGCACGCAGTACGCCCACCTCGCCACCGTCGCCGTCGACGAGGGGGACCGGGTCACCGCCGGCCAGTGGATCGGCCGGTCCGGCACGACCGGCAACTCAACCGGTCCCCACCTGCACTTCGAGGTACGGGTCAGCCCGGAGGCGGGGTCGGCGGTCGATCCGCTGCCGTGGCTGGCGGCGCGCGGAGTGGCTGTCGGCTGAGCTACCGCCCCTTCGACAGCATCCGCTCGATCACGACGGCCACGCCGTCCTCGTTGTTGTCCACGGTCCGCCCGGAGGCCGCGGCGAGCACGGCGGGGTGCGCATTGCCCATCGCGTACGACCGCCCGGCCCAGGTGAGCATCTCGACGTCGTTCGGCATGTCCCCGAAGGCGACGACCTCCTCGGGCGCGATACCCCGCTCCGCGCAGCACAGGGCGAGCGTGCTCGCCTTGGAGACGCCCGGGCCGCTGATCTCCAGCAGGGCGCTGGGGCTGGAGCGGGTGACGTTCGCGCGGTCGCCCAGGGCGAGGCGGGCGGTGGTCAGGAAGTCGTCCGGGTCGAGGTCGGGATGGAACGCGAGGATCTTCAGCACTGGTTCGTCGGCCCCCGGGGCGTCCGCCGCGAGGAGCTTCTCGGCGGGCGCCAGGGTGTCCGGGATCTCCATGTGCAGCTTCGGATACGCCGGCTCCTGGTAGAAGCCGTAGGTCTGCTCGATCGCGTACACCGTCCCGGGCGCCGCCTCGCGCACCAGTCGTACGGCGTCGAGGGCGTTGTTCCGGGCCAGTTCGCGGACCTTCACGAAGTGGTGGGCCCCGGGGCCGCCGTGCAGGTCGACCACGGCGGCGCCGTTTCCGCAGATCGCCAGGCCGTGGCCGTGGACGTGGTCGCTGACGACGTCCATCCAGCGGGCCGGGCGGCCGGTCACGAAGAAGACCTCGATGCCCGCCTCCTCGGCAGCCGCCAGGGCGGCCACCGTGCGGGGGGACACCGACTTGTCGTCGCGCAGCAGAGTGCCGTCCAGGTCGGTGGCGATCAGCCGTGGCGGGACGGCGGAGGCCGGGGTCTCGGGCTGTCGAGTCGCTGAGGTCACCGGGCCATTCTCCCGCATATGCCCGCACGGCCGTGCGAGGGTGCGCACATGTGAGTGGTTACGGCCCCCAGCAGGGTCGTTGCGCCCGAGGTCACGGGTGCCGCCGGGTCAGCGGAGTTGTGTGGGGGCTTCCATCGCGATCTGCTCGAAGACCTTCTCGTCCGCCGCGAAGTCGGAGTCCGGGATGGGCCAGTGGATCACGATGTCGGTGAAGCCCAGTTCCTGGTGCCGGCCCGCGAAGTCGACGAAGGCGCCGAGGGACTCCAGCGGACGGCCACGGTCCGGGGTGAAACCGGTGAGCAGGATCTTGTCGATCCCGGCCGTGTCCCGGCCGATCGCCGCGCAGGCGTCGGCCAGCTTCTCGGCCTGCCCACGAATGGCGTGAACCGACTGCTCGGGAGTGCCGCTCTCGAACAGCCGGGGATCACCGGTGGTCACCCAGGCCTGCCCGTGGCGGGCGGTGAGCTTCAGACCACGGGGCCCGGTGGCGGCCACCGCGAACGGCAGCCGGGGCCGCTGCACACACCCCGGAATGTTCCGGGCCTCGTGCGCCGAGTAGAAGTCACCCTCGTACGACACCGAGTCCTCGGTGAGCAGCCGGTCCAGCAACGGAACGAACTCCCCGAACCGGTCGGCGCGCTCCCGCGAGGTCCACGGATCCTGTCCGAGGGCGGTGGCGTCGAAGCCGGTGCCGCCCGCACCGATGCCGAGGGTGATGCGTCCGTCGGAGACGTCGTCGAGCGTGATGAGGTCCTTGGCGAGGGTCACCGGGTGCCGGAAATTGGGCGAAGTTACGAGTGTACCCAGCCGCATACTCTGCGTAGCCATAGCTGCTGCGGTCAACGTGGGGACCGCCCCGAACCACGGCCCGTCCCGGAAGGTGCGCCAGGAGAGGTGGTCATAGGTGTAGGCGGCGTGGAACCCGAGGTCTTCGGCACGCTGCCAGACCTTCTGCCCCTCGCCCCACCTGTGGATGGGGAGGATTACGGTGCTCAGTCGCATGCCTTCGACCCTATGCTCCGGTGACTGCAGGCAACGACAGCACTGGACGTCCCCGGCTGGGGTTGCCTTCAGCGCTCGCGGTAACGCTCGAAGACGCGGGCGCGCTCCTGCTCCCAGGTCCAGTCCGCGGCTGTCCGGTGAAACGGGGCCCCGCCGGCCAACTCGAAGAACTGTCCGGCCGGCCTGCCGGTCTTCTTGAGGATGACGATGGCGGAGAGCATGGGCCTGGGCCCCTTGCTGTCCCTGCGGCACGCGTCGGCCAGCAGGTGGCTGATGATGGAGCCGCGGTAGTGGACGTGGTGTCCCTCCGCCTTCAACGCTTCGCTGAGGGACTTGTACCAGCCGTCGGTGCGGCCTTCCCGCGCCCAACGCCGAAGGATCTCCATCGTCTCGTCCAGCGCTGCCACGTACTCGGCGTCGCCCAGTCTCATCCCGCCCCCGTTCTCACGTCCGGTGAACGGACGCCACGCGCACCAGCGCTGTCGTCACGTCCCAGTACGCTGCCAGACCGCGGTGAGCGCGGCAACGGGGTCGGTGGCGGCCGGTGCCGCCGGCCACCATTCGCCGTCGTTTTCCTGGATGTAGGGGTACCAGCGGGCGTCTGGGCCGAGGCGCAGCTGGATGCCGTGGTCGGTGAGGGTGAGACGGTTGCGCCAGGCCCTGATGCACACAGGGGCGTCGGTCATCTCGGCGAGGGCCGCGGTCAGTGAGGTACGGGCCACTGCCATCGCCGACGGGTCCGGGCTGTGGGGCTGTTCGGCAACAGCGATGCCGGTAGGACCGCCGTGGCGCCAGGCGCGGGTGAGACGGGCGAAGGCGATCGGGTTGGCGCCGGTGGTCTGGATCAGGTGGTGGAACCACTCCGGGCCGGGACCGCTCGCGGCGATGCGTACCGCGTCCTGGTGCTGGGTCAGCTGCAGGGTGGAGGTGTCGCCGGCCAGCAGCTGTGTCGCCCGCGCGGAGGCGTCGGTCATCAGGCGCTCCAGGTCCGTGCTGGTCAGACCGCTCCCGGCCGGTGCGGGAACCGGCAGCGCGGCGGCGAGGGCGGACGGTTCGGGCAGGTCGGGCAACCCCGGGGCGTGCTCGGCCAGGGCGGCCCACGCGGCGTAGGCGCCAGCCGCGTGGATACCGGCCGGAGTGGGCGGGGCGTCTGCGGTCCGGCCGGCGGTGCGGCGTGCGCGCAACTCCGCGAGAACCTCGTCCCGGCCGCGGCCCCGCAGCGCGAACAGCAGGAACGGGTCGGCGTCGATGGTGGCTGCGATGGCGTAACAGAGCGCGGCGGCGTGTTTGCAGGGGTGGCCCCAGTCGGGGCATGAGCATTCGGGGTCGAGTTCGGTGGGCTGCGGGAGCAGGGGGACGCTGACGTGGCGGGCGTCATCGACGAGTTCGGCGGGCATTTCGCCGTCGAGGAGCGCGGCGAGATGGCCGGCGCGGGCCGCGATGGTGTCAAGCAGGGTGTCCCACTGGGCGTCGGTGAGGACGGGCAGGTGGACGGCGGAGCGGTAGGGGCGGGGACGGCTGCCCTGCACGGCTGCTTTGACCTGGCCGGGGGCGACAGTGACGGGGCCGACCATGCCCTGGCGGGCATAGGTGCGTCCGCGGGACAGGCGTCCCGAGTCCAGGGTGGAGTCCTCCAGGGCGGTTACCCACGCCTGGCCCCACCAGGTCGCGGCGAAAGCGCGCTTTCCGCGGGTGGGCGCGCGGCGCGGGCCGGGGAGAGAGGGGCTCATGACTGCCTCCCCAGGGCGACGAGTTCGGCGAGGTCGGCGTCGGACAGTTCTGTCAGCGCGGCCTCGCCGGAGCCGACCACGGCGTCGGCGAGCGCGCGCTTGGACTCCAGCAGCTGCGTCACCTTGTCCTCCACGGTGCCCTCGGCGATGAGCTTGTGGACCTGCACGGGCTTGTCCTGGCCGATGCGGTAGGCGCGGTCGGTGGCCTGGTCCTCGACGGCCGGGTTCCACCAGCGGTCGTAGTGCACGACATGGGTGGCGCGGGTGAGGTTGAGTCCGGTGCCCGCGGCCTTCAACGACAGCAGGAAAACCGGCACTTCACCGCATTGGAAGCGTTCCACCATCTCCTCGCGCCGCGCGACGGGCGTGCCGCCGTGCAGGAAGAGGGTGGGGATGCCGCGCCCGGCGAGGTGCTTCTCCAGGAGGGTCGCCATCTGCTTGTACTGGGTGAAGACCAGCACCGACTCGCCCTCGGCGGTGATGGTGTCGACGAGTTCGTCGAGAAGGTCGAGTTTGCCCGAGCGGCCGTGCAGCGGTGTGGACTGACGCAGGTACTGGGCCGGGTGGTTGCAGATCTGCTTCAGCGCGGTGAGGAGCTTGAGGATCAGGCCGCGGCGGGAGATGCCGTCGGCTTCGGCGATCTTCGCCATGGTCTCGCGGACCACCGCTTCGTACAGGCTCGCCTGCTCGGCGGTCAGCGGAACGACGCGGTCGGTCTCGGTCTTGGCGGGCAGTTCCGGCGCGATGCCCGGGTCTGACTTCCTGCGGCGCAGCAGGAACGGGCGGACGAGGCGGGACAGCCGTTCGGCGGCATGCGGGTCCTCGCCTGACTCGATGGCGCGGGCGTGGCGGTCGCGGAAGGTGGTGAGCGGGCCGAGGAGCCTGGGGGTGGTCCAGTCGAGGAGCGCCCACAGTTCGGAGAGGTTGTTCTCGACGGGGGTGCCGGTGAGGGCGACGCGGGCGCGGGCGGGCAGGGCGCGCAGTTCGCGGGCGGTGACGGCGTAGGGGTTCTTGACGTGCTGGGCCTCGTCGGCGGCGATCAGCGACCAGGCGTTCTCGGCAAGGGTCTCCCGGTCGCGACGCAGCACCCCGTAGGTGGCCAGCACGATCTCGTCGTCGGCCAGGTCCCTCAGGTGGCGGTCGCCGCCGTGGTAGCGGCGCACCGGCGTGGTCGGTGCGAACCTGGCCGCCTCGCGCTGCCAGTTGCCGAGCAAAGAGGTGGGGCAGACCACGAGCGTGGGCCCCGCGGTGGCAGGGTCGGTCTGGCGGTGCAGGTGCAGGGCGAGCAGGGTGATGGTCTTGCCCAGGCCCATGTCGTCGGCGAGGCAGCCGCCGAGGCCGAGCTCGCACATCTCCGCCAGCCAGGCCAGACCCCGCTTCTGGTAGTCGCGCAGCGTGGCCTTCAGAGCGGCGGGCTGGGTGGCGGGAGTACGGGATTCGGGTTCACGGATACGGGCGACGAGGTCGCCGAGCGCCCCGACCGCAGCACAGGTGATCGTCTCCCCGTCCCGCTCCACCTCGCCGGTCAGCGCGGCACCCAGGGCCTCCATGGGAGTGAGCGATTCCATCCGGCGGCGTCGGGCGCGGGCCACCAGCTTCGGGTCGGCGACCACCCACTGGTCGCGCAGCCTGACGAGGGGGCGGCGCGCCTCGGCGAGGGCGTCCATCTCGGCATCGGTGAGCGGCTCACCGCCGAGCGAGAGCTGCCAACGGAAGTCGAGGAGGGCGTCGGCGTCGAGCATGCGGCCGGCGCTGGAGCCGGGTGCGGTGCGCTGCCCGATCTCGGCAGTCGCGGTGAGAGCCTTGACCAGTTCGCGCGGCCAGTGCACGTCGATACCGGCGGCCCGCAGTGTGTCGGTGGCGTCGCCCAGCAGGTCGAGGGCTTCGTCGTCGGTCAGCCGCAGCTGGTCCGGAGCGGCGTCCTTCAGCAGCCGGTCGAGCGGAGGCCAGACGCGGGCGCCGCGGCGCAGTGCGAGCAGCGTCTCGGTTTCTGCGCGAGGGCCGAGGAGGCGTTCGGTTTCGGACGGCTCGTTCCACAGCCGTGCGGCCTCTACGACGAGCGCGGGATCTGCCGCGGTGTGCAACTGCAGCACGGCCCTGAACTGCCGACGCCGCCCCTCGGGTACATCGACCCGCAGTGAGACGCCGACGTCGGCGGTGAACGCGGCGGCGGTCTCCTCGGCCCACTCCCGCAGGGCGGGCACGGCACGTGCCTCGCGCCAGGCGTACGGCAGCGCCCCCATCGCGAGCGGCGCGGCCGGAGTACGGACCAGGTCGTCCGCGACCGCGTCGCAGAACTGGCGTACCAGCGCGACCGGTTCCGCGATGCGCAGTGGAGCCGGGCCGGGTTCGGGCAGGCAGTGGGCGTGGGGTGGGAAGGCGGCGCCGAGGGCGTCCAGCGTCTGCCGCTGTACGGCGGTGAGGGGACCTGCCTGCCACGTGTCGTAGCCGGCGTCGGTGAGGGCCGGATGGAGACGGCCGTCGGCGAGCAGCCGCAGCGCGAAGCGGGAGGCGGCTTGCCAGGCCGCGGCGGACGGATGCGCCGGCCGGGCGTCGGCCAGAGCGGCGACAGCGACGGCGGCGGGCAGTGCATAGCCCTCGACTCTGCGGCGTCGGACCGACCGGCCGTGCGGCAGCACCAGTTCCACCGACTCGGATTCGATGCCCTCGGGCACTGTGCCGTCTGTCGCCGCTCCCCCGGTGGGCTTCCAGAGCAGCAGCCGTCCGAGGCGGGCGGGTTCGCCGGGCAGGAACACCGTCGCCCAGCCGCCGTCGAGCAGGGCGACCGCGAAGGTGGTTGCCTCCGGCGTGGCGAGCGGTGGCGTGATCCTTGTGCTGGTGCGTGGTTCTCGTACGACGACCCGTGCCACGCCCATTCGCCCCATCGTGTTCAAGGCGGCCCTCACCGCGTCCCGCTTACCAGGCCAGGCCCATCATGAGGGGTCGGCGCAGCCTTGCTCAAACCCGGACGTCGGCGGCTGTTCCCTTTCGGCAAGCATGGCCCCGGTGTGGCTGGCAGTGGGTACGGTGCGGACGTGCGCCGAGCGACACGACCCGGGGCGCATATCGCAGTATGCTCGGGTCATGGCGGACACCACGCGTATCACTGTGACGCTGCCGAGCGAGCAGGTCGCCGAGCTCAGGAAGCTCACCGACAACGTCTCCGGCTATGTCGCCGAGGCGGTGGCGCGGCAACTGCGGCACCAACTGCTCGGTGCCGACCTGCAGCGTCACCAGGAGGAGCACGGGGCATTCACCGAGGAGGAGTTGGCGGAGGCGCGCTCCAGGATCTTTGGGACGACGGGTACGGACGGATCGGCCAGCGCGGCGTGAAAGAGCATGTCGAGACGGTCGTACTGGACTCCCAGGGGCTTTCTGCCTGGATCGCCCAGGACCGCAAGATCCTCGCGATGTTCCAGGTGTTCCATGCCGTGGGTGCCGATTTCGTCATCGGTGCCAACACCATCGTGGAAGTCAGCCATGCGCGGGTGAACATGCCTCGGCTGCGGTGGACGCTCTCCCGAGTCAAGGTCGAGCCGGTGACCGAGGACGCGGCGAAGGCGTCCGCGGAACTGCTCAAAGCCGCCGGTCTGCACGGCCACAAGTACGCGATCGACGCGACCGTGGCCGAGGTGGCCCTGCGTCAGCCGGGTCCGGTGGTCATGCTGACCTCCGACGTCGACGACATGGCCCGGTTGTGTGGCGACCGTGTCCGGCTCATCGGCATCTGAGAGGGGCAGCTGTGCCAGCTGACCGAAGGAAACCTTCGCAGGTCAGGCTGCGATAGGTGAGAAAGGCTTGACCGACGTGACGAGCGTGCCCAGGCGCATCCGCTCAGTGACTGCCGCGGCGGCGGTCAGCGTCGGTACGGCGCCGAACCACGGGCCGTTCCGGAAGGTGCGCCAGGACAGGTGGTCGTAGGTGTAGGCGGTGTGGAAGCCGAGCTGCTCCGCGCGCTGCCATGCCTCGCGGCTCCCCTCGTTCCAGCGGCGGTACGGGACGATCACGGTGCTCAGGCGCAGGTTCATGGCTCCCAGGCTGTGCGGCCGTCCGTGTTTCACGTGAAACCGTCACCTGATGCGGCCGTTCAGCCAAGGCGTGAGAGTGATCATCGAGATCCACTCCTTGTGCGTCCGGTCGCCGGGCAGCGGGACGATCAGGTTGCAACTGGGTGGGAAACGGCGGGCCTTGACGTAGGCGTGGCCGTCGAAGACGGAGCGGAGGAAAGCGGGGACGTCGTCGCGTGCGACGTCGGGGCAGGCGATGCCCTCGACCGTGATCACGGCGTCGCCCTCGGGAAAGAGCCGTACGCTCACCCGTGGCAGTCCGCCGAACTCGACGAAGGCCTCGTGCGGAAGCGAACCGTCGGGGTCCGTGGTGACGCCGAAACCCGCGGAGGTGCGGCGCGAGGTCTGGTCGGCACCGATGTCGTGGGTGACCTCGATCTCACGCGCGTACTCGGTCGCGATGTCGCGCAGGGCGGTGACGGCCGCCTCGGCGCTGGGGAAGTGGTCCATACCTCTGATCATGCCGGGGGTGGTGCGGCCGAGGCCATACCCGGTGACACATCTCGGGCCGCACGGGATCAGTGGGATTCGGGGAACCGCAGATAGCGCGTGGGTACCGTCTCCGTGAGCCACACCCCGTTCTCGCTGACCCGGAACACATGGCCGTCGCCGTGCATCGCGCCCGCGTCCACGGCGAGCACGACGGGCCGGCCGCGGCGGGCACCCACCCTGGTCGCGGTCTCCCGGTCGGCGGAGAGATGCACGGCGTGGCGGTTCATGGGGCGGAGTCCCTCGGCCCGGATCGCGTCCAGGTTGCGTGCCACCGTGCCGTGGAAGAGATACGACGGTGGGGTGGCCGGGGGCAGTCCGAGGTCGACCTCGATGCTGTGGCCCTGGCTGGCGCGGATACGCGTGCCCTCGATCGCGAAGCGTTGCTTGTCGTTCGTGGCCACCACATGGTCGAGCTCCTCACGGCTGAACCGGAACCCGTGCGCGGCACAAGCGGCGATCAGCGTGTCGATCTCGACCCAGCCGGCCTCGTCGAGGGTGAGCCCGATCCGCTCGGGCTGGTGGCGCAGGTGCTTCGAGAGGTACTTCGACACCTTCACGGTGCGTCTTTCATCCATCCGCTCAGCATGACGGGAGAGACGCGGATCACGCATTTTCTTTTGGAGCCGATGTTTGGTCCACAACCAACTGTAGTTATCCACAGGGGATTTGGCGTTTCTGTGGACAACTCCCTGTCATGTCACACCTGTTCGTCAAGATCGGCCGGGGGGCGACCACTTGGCATGAGCGCATCCAACGCCCTTGCCCGCAGCTCCCGTTCAGCCGCCAGCGCGACGAACTCCGCCGCTCTCGCCGTCCCAACCAACCCCTCCACGGACCGCATTGTCTCCTCGGGCACGGCCACGGAACGTGACGAGGACACCGGCGGCGAAGGTTCCGCCGCCCCGAGGTGCTGCCGCAGCGAACGGTTGGCGAACAGCCGCATCGCGCGGGCGAGTTCGGCATCCACAGTCTGCTGGGCGAGCGGGCGCAGCCGTCGTACGAGGGAGGCCGCCTCGGCCGCGTCCGCGTCCGTCGGACGGTGCGGGCCGTCGAGGTAGCGGGCGAAGACGTGCTCGGTGGTGAACTCCAGGAAACGGGAGGCGATGTGCTCGACCTGGACCCTCAACTCCCGCAGATGGGAAGAGATCGCGGACAGCGGGACTCCGGAGGCGTGCAACTCGACGGCCACCGCCAGCTCTTGGGGGCTCGGCACGAGGAAGGAGTCGGCGTCTCCGGGGACCGGCTCCAGCACGCCGAGTTCGACCGCTTCGGCGATAGCCGCGTCGTCCGGGCTGCCGCCGAAGCGCCGCTCCAGTTCGGCGCGCGAGATCCGGGCCGCCTCCTCGTCAGTCCACGGCCCGTCGACCTCCGCGACCAGCCCGAGCACCCCGCCCAGGCCCCGGCCCGCGTCCCAGGCCTCCAGCAACTCCTTGATGGAGGCCAGGGTGTAGCCGCGGTCGAGCAGGTCCGCGATCTGGCGGAGCCGGGCCAGATGGACGTCCGCGTACACATTGGCCCGCCCGCGCCGTTCGGGGCGGGGGAGCAGACCGCGGTCCTGATAGGCGCGGATCGTCCGGACGGTGGCCCCGCTGAGCTGCGCGAGATCCTCGATCCGGTAGGCGACCCCACCGGAGCCGGAGCCGGAGCCGGAGCCGGAGCCGGAGCCGGTGCCGGTGCCGGTGCCGGTGCCGGTGCCGGCACTCACGCGGCCCCCGCCCCTGCCTCCGCCCGCGCCGCCGGTGACCGCCTCAGGTACTCGACCGCCCGGCTCAGCGATCCCTCCCGCGACGGATGGTAGGAGCGCCGCAGATAGCGGGGGACGGCCGCGCCGAGCGACCGCCAGGTGGGCAACAGGCCTTTCCGTACGGCCCTGTTGTGCTCGGCGAGCGAGTAGCGGACGCGTCCGGCGAGCTGGGGGTCGTGGCGGATCAGGTAGGCCGTGCCCCAGGCCCACAGGTAGAGCATCACGGGCGCGGTGACCGTCATGCCGGCGATACGGCGGGCGTACCGGGGGAGACCGCGGCCCCCGCAGTGCTGGAACATGTCGAAGGCCACCGCGCGGTGTTCGACCTCCTCCGCGCCGTGCCAGCGCAGCAGGTCGAGCATGATCCCGTCGGCGCCCGCCCGGTCGAGGTCCTCGGCGGCCAGGATCCAGTCGCCCAGCACCGCTGTGAACTGCTCGATCGCCGCGACGACCGCGAGCCGGAAGCGCAGCCACTCGCGCTCCGGCAACGGCGCGCCGAGCGGCGGGCGTTCGCCCAGCAGCCGTTCGAAGAGGAAGTCGACGTGCCGGGTGAAGTCGGCGGTGTCGAGCCGCTGGGCTGCGAGATGGTCCAGCACGTGCGCGTGCTGGACGCTGTGCGTGGCCTCCTGGCCCATGAACCCCTTGACGTCCGCGAGGAGTTCGGGGTCCCTGACCAGCGGCAGGCCCTCCTTGAGGACCTTCACGAACCACCGCTCCCCCGCCGGCAGCAGCAGATGCAGCACGTTGATGACATGCGTGGCCGTCGGCTCGTCCGGGATCCAGTGCAGGGGTGTGCGCGACCAGTCGAAGGAGACCCGGCGGGGCGCGATCGCGTGGTGCTCGCTCACGTCGTGCTCGTGCCCGTTCTCGTCGTGCTCGTGCTCGTTCGCGGAGGTCACAGCGGCGGCTCCAGCCGGGCCACCGTCCGCAGCGCGCGCGGGGCGAACCGGGACAGCAGATGGGCTCCGCGCGCCTCCGGAGTGACCGGCACGACCGCCTCGTCGCGGACGACCGCCCGCAGGATCGCGTCGGCGACCTTCTCCGGTGGGTAGTTCCGCAGTCCGTACAGCCGTGCCGACCGCTTCTGGCGCCGCTTCTCCTCGGCGGCGTCCACCCCGGCGAAGTGCGCGGTCGAGGTGATGTTGGTGTTGACGAGGCCCGGGCATATCGCCGAGACGCCGATCCCCTGCCCGGACAGTTCGGCGCGCAGGCACTCGCTGAGCATCAGGACGGCCGCCTTGGAGGTGCTGTAGGCGGGCAGCGCCTTGGAAGGCTGGAAGGCCGCCGCCGACGCGGTGTTGACGATGTGGCCGCCCTGACCGCGCTCGGCCATCTGCTTCCCGAAGAGCCGGCAGCCGTGGATCACGCCCCACAGGTTGACGTCGAGGACCTTCTTCCAGTCCTCCGGGGTGGTGTCGAAGAAGGAACCGGAGAGTCCGATTCCAGCGTTGTTCACCAGGACGTCCACCACGCCGTACTCGCCGGGGACCTTCGCGGCGAGCTTCTCCATGGCCTGTCCGTCGGAGACGTCGACCGTCTCGGCCCAGGCCTCGGGGGCACCGATCAGCCGGGCCAACTCGGCGGTGCGGGCGGCGCTTTCCGCGTCCCGGTCGACGGCCACCACGCGTGCGCCCGCCTCGGCGAACGCGAACGCCGTGGCCCGCCCGATCCCGCTGCCCGCCCCCGTGACCAGCACGAGCTGCCCGCCGAACCGCTGGGCGTACCTGCCCGTCCCCGTGGACACCGCCGGAGCTCCTTCGCCGGACGTCACCCGACCTCCTTCGCCGGCGGTCACGAACTCCGTGATCCAGGCCGCCAGTTGATCGGGTCGGGTGCGCGGGATCCAGTGCTTGGCCGGCAGCGTCCGCCGTACCAGCTCCGGCGCCCACTCCTCCAGCCCGTCGTAGAGCCGCTCGGAGAGAAACGCGTCCCCCAGGGGCGTGATGAGCTGCACGCGCGCGTGCGCGTACGCGTCGGGGCGCGGGCTGCGCAGCCTCGCCCGGATGTTGTCCCGGTACAGCCAGGCGCCGTGGGCCGCGTCCAGGGGAAGCGACGACGTGGGGTAGTCGCCGCGCGGCACCTTCTCGACGCGTTCCAGGATCTTCGGCCAGCGTTTGCCGAGCGGGCCGCGCCAGGCGAGTTCGGGCAGTGCGGGCGTGTGCAGCAGGTACACGTACCAGGACTTGGCGCCCTGGCCCAGGAGTTGGCCGACGCGGCGAGGGGTGGGACGGGTCAGGCGCTTGTTGATCCAGTGCCCGAAGTGGTCGAGGGAGGGCCCGGACATCGACGTGAAGGAGGCGATACGGCCCTTCGTGCGCTCGACCGTGACGAACTCCCAGGACTGCACCGAGCCCCAGTCGTGCCCCACCAGGTGGACCGGCCGGTCCGGGCTGACCGCGTCCGCGACCGCCAGGAAGTCGTCCGTCAGCTTCTCCAGGGCGAAGCCGCCCCGCAGCGGTTTCGGCGCCGTAGACCGGCCGTGGCCCCGGACGTCGTAGAGCACGACGTGGAAGCGGTCGGCCAGCCGGGAAGCGACCTCGGACCACACCTCCTTGCTGTCGGGATAGCCGTGCACCAGGACGACCGTGGGGTTCGACGGGTCCCCCAACTCGGCCACGCACAGCTCGACTCCGCCGGTCCGCACCCGGCGCTCGCGCGCACCCTCAAGCGTCACTTGTCCTCCGCCCAGCGCCGCACGTGCGGCAGATCGTCGTCCAGCCAGAAGGCGCTCTGCTCGGGGTCCTTGGAGTCGGTGACGACGAGGATCTCCTCGAACTTGGCGCCGGTACCCCGGAATCCGAGATGCGGTTCGACCGCCCACAGGCCCGGGTGCGGGGGATGGTCGGAGAAGCGGTACGGCGACCACAGCGGGGACCAGCCGTCGCGGTGGCCGTGCAGCGCGTCGCTCGCGAGGCCCTTCAGGGCCTGGGTTCCGAATCCGAACAGGCGCGGGGACCAGGGGCGTTCGGCGACCCGGTCGACCTTGTGCGCGATCACGCCGAAGGGATACGCGCGGTGCCGGTTGGCGTAGCCCTGGCGGACCATGAGGCGGTCCACGTCCTCGTAGATCTCGCGCAGCGGGCGCCGCTCGCGCACCTCGCGCAGCAGCAGCTCACGATGGGCCTCCAGGTCGGCCATCAGCCGGTCCTGTACCGGGTTCGAGCCCAGGGAGCCCGAATACCCGATGTCGGCCGTGAAGCCCTTGTGCAC
Source organism: Streptomyces sp. NPDC050549 (assembly GCF_040655035.1). Lineage (NCBI taxonomy): Bacteria > Bacillati > Actinomycetota > Actinomycetes > Kitasatosporales > Streptomycetaceae > Streptomyces > Streptomyces sp. NPDC050549. The sequence continues at coordinate 209,762 of NZ_JBFAJD010000010.1, read as the reverse complement.
GGGGGCCATGTCCAGGATGAACGGCATCCCGGGCTCCAGTCGGCGGTTCGTGGGGAAGAACTGGAGCGGTATCCGGAAGTTCGTGAACGCCGTGCGGTCGCCGAACCAGGCGAAGGGCAGATGGAACCAGTCCTTCACGCCCCGCGCGCGCAGCCACGACCGCTGCATCCGGGCCGCCTCGCGCTCGGTCACTCCCGGCTCCAGCCGGGCCGCCACGGCTTCGGCGCACTCGTACGCCAGCCGCTGGACCTCCCTGAACCCCCGCAGTTCCGCGGAGAGTTCGCGTGTCACCGCCGTAGTCATGCCACCGCCCCACCTGTACACACCGACTGCGGTACGTGCCCGTAACTTGACACTGGTGAATGTGACAGTTGTTAGAGGCTGCGTCAATAGGCTTGATCTCTACCTGTGGACAACCCCGCGGGCCGGTCGGGTAGCTCTCAAGTAGGGGCATCCCCTACGGACCCGTACGTCTGGAGTCTGACGCGAGGACAGCTCTGCGGGTTGACGACCGGAGTGGTCCGCGTCACTACCTTCGTAGACGTGACTGTGATCGCGACCGAAAGCCTGAGCAAGCGGTTCCCCCGGGTGACCGCGCTTGACCGGCTCTCCGTGGACGTCGGCCCCGGTGTGACGGGGCTCGTCGGTGCCAACGGAGCCGGCAAGTCGACCTTGATCAAGATCCTGCTGGGTCTGTCCCCCGCCTCCGAGGGCCGAGCCGAAGTGCTCGGCCTCGATGTCGCCACCAAGGGTGCCGACATCCGTGAGCGCGTCGGGTACATGCCGGAGCACGACTGTCTGCCGCCCGACGTCTCGGCCACCGAGTTCGTCGTCCACATGGCGCGCATGTCCGGACTGCCGCCCACCGCGGCACGCGAGCGCACCGCGGACACGCTGCGCCATGTCGGTCTGTACGAGGAGCGCTATCGCCCCATCGGCGGCTACTCGACGGGCATGAAGCAGCGCGTCAAGCTCGCGCAGGCACTCGTCCACGACCCGCAGCTGGTCTTCCTGGACGAGCCGACCAACGGCCTCGACCCGGTCGGCCGCGACGAGATGCTCGGCCTCATCCGCCGTATCCACACGGACTTCGGCATCTCGGTGCTGGTGACCTCGCACCTGCTGGGCGAGCTGGAGCGCACCTGCGACCACGTGATCGTGGTCGACGGCGGCAAGCTCCTGCGCTCCAGCTCCACCACGGACTTCACCCAGACCACGACGACCCTGGCGATCGAGGTCACCGACACCGACGAGCACCCGGACGGCACCCGCGCGGTGCGCGAGGCGCTCCACGCGCGCGGGGTGGACACCCACGACAGCAGCGGCCTGCCGGGCGCGGGCCACGTTCTGCTCCTGACGGCCTCGGGCGAGGAGACGTACGACGTGGTCCGGGACGTGATCGCGGACCTCGGCCTCGGCCTGGTGCGCATGGAGCAGCGCCGCCACCACATCTCCGAGGTCTTCACCGACACCGAGACCGGCACCGGCAGCGACGCAGAGCGGAAGGAGGCCGTAGGCCATGGCAATTGACCAGCCCCTGGTCCCCCAGCCGGGCGACCAGACCCGTATCCACAACATCGGCTACCGCAACTACACCGGCCCCCGCCTGGGCCGCGCCTACGCCCGGCGCTCCCTCTACTCGCAGTCCCTGCGCGGCGCCTACGGCCTCGGCCGCTCGGTGAAGTCCAAGGTGCTGCCCATGCTGCTGTTCGTGGTCATGTGCGTGCCCGCGGCCATCATGGTGGCCGTCGCGGTCGCCACGAAGGCCAAGGACCTGCCCGTCGACTACACGCGCTACGCGATCATCATGCAGGCCGTCATCAGCCTCTACGTCGCCTCCCAGGCACCCCAGTCCGTCTCGCGCGACCTGCGCTTCAAGACCGTGCCGCTGTACTTCTCCCGGCCGATCGAGACTGCCGACTACGTGAGGGCCAAGTTCGCGGCCCTCGCCTCGGCCATGTTCATCCTGACCGCCGCCCCGCTGATCGTGCTCTACGTAGGAGCGTTGCTCGCGAAGCTGGACTTCGCCGACCAGACCAAGGGCTTCGCCCAGGGACTCGTCTCCGTGACCCTCCTCTCGCTGCTCTTCGCCGGCATCGGCCTGGTCATCGCCGCGGTCACCCCGCGCCGCGGCTTCGGCATCGCGGCCGTCATCGCTGTACTGACCATCTCCTACGGCGCCGTCTCCACCCTCCAGGCCATCGCCGACGCGCAGAACGCCACGAGCGCCATTCCCTGGATCGGCCTCTTCTCGCCCGTCACCCTCATCGACGGCCTGCAGTCGGCCTTCCTGGGCGCGAGTTCGGCGTTCCCCGGAGGCGTCGGCCCCACCCACGGACAGGGCGTCGTCTACGTCCTCGCCGTCCTGGGCCTCATCGCCGCGACCTACGGCCTCCTGATCCGCCGCTACCGGAAGGTGGGCCTGTGACCACGCTCTCCATCGACCACGTCTCCCGCTGGTTCGGCAACGTGGTCGCCGTCAACGACATCACCATGAACGTCGGCCCCGGCGTCACCGGACTCCTCGGCCCCAACGGCGCCGGAAAGTCCACCCTCATCAACATGATGGGCGGCTTCCTCGCCCCCTCCACCGGTACCGTCACCCTCGACGGCCAACAGGTCTGGCGCAACGAACAGATCTACAAGCACATCGGGATCGTCCCCGAGCGCGAGGCGATGTACGACTTCCTCACCGGACGCGAATTCGTCGTCGCCAACGCCGAGTTGCACGGCCTCGGCGCCAAGGCGGCCCAGAAGGCGCTGGCCACGGTCGAGATGGAGTACGCGCAGGACCGCAAGATCTCCACGTACTCCAAGGGCATGCGCCAGCGCGTGAAGATGGCGTCCGCCCTGGTCCACGACCCCTCGCTGCTCCTGCTCGACGAGCCCTTCAACGGCATGGACCCGCGCCAGCGCATGCAGCTCATGGACCTGCTGCGGCGGATGGGCGACGAGGGCCGCACGGTGCTGTTCTCGTCCCACATCCTCGAAGAGGTCGAACAGCTCGCCTGGCACATCGAGGTCGTCGTCGCCGGCCGGCACGCGGCCAGCGGCGACTTCCGCAAGATCCGCCGCCTGATGACCGACCGCCCGCACCGCTACCTGGTCCGCTCCAGCGACGACCGCACACTCGCGGCCGCGCTGATCGCGGACCCGTCGACCTCGGGCATCGAAGTCGACCTGGCCGAGGGCGCGCTGCGCATTCAGGCCGTCGACTTCGGCCGGTTCACCGCCCTGCTGCCCAAGGTGGCCAGGGACCACGGCATCCGGCTGCTCACGGTCTCGCCGTCGGACGAGTCGCTCGAATCCGTCTTCTCGTATCTCGTCGCGGCGTAGGAGGCCAAGAGATGTACGACCCCACAGTCGCCCGACTCACCTACCGGGCCCTGCTCGGCCGGCGCCGGGCTCTCATCCTGGGCGCCCTGCCCCTGCTGCTGATCGTGATCTCCGTGGTGGTGCGCGCGCTCGCCGGCGCCGACGACCAGACCGCCGTCGACGTCCTGGGCGGCTTCGGGCTCGCCACGATGGTGCCGATCATCGGCGTCATCGCGGGTACCGGCGCGATCGGACCGGAGATCGACGACGGCTCGGTGGTGTACCTGCTGTCCAAGCCGCTGAAGCGGCCCACGATCATCTTCACCAAGCTGATCGTGGCGGTCGGCGTCACCATGGTCTTCTCGGCCGTGCCCATGCTGATCTCCGGGCTCATCCTGAACGGTAACGGCCAGCAGATCGCCGTCGCCTACACCGTGGCCGCCCTGGTCGCCTCCATCGCCTACGCGGCACTCTTCCTGCTGCTCGGCACGGTCTCGCGGCACGCGGTGGTCTTCGGGCTCGTCTACGCCCTCGTCTGGGAGGCCCTGTTCGGCTCCCTGGTCGCCGGCGCCCGCACCCTGAGCGTCCAGCAGTGGTCCCTGGCCGTTGCCCACAAGGTGTCCGGCGGTGAGTTGGTGACCTCGGACGTCGGGCTGACCACGGCGACGGTGTTCCTGGTCGCGGTCACCGTGGGAGCGACCTGGTACGCCGGACAGAAGCTGCGCTCGCTGACCCTCGCCGGCGAGGAATGACAGGTCCTGATCTTGACGGGGGCTTCATCTCTGTCCGGGCACACTGGGCAAATGGGGACGCACGGCTAGGAGGAACGGGGATGGCGGGACAGGCACCGTACGGCGGCGGACAGGCCGAATCCGGGGACGGCTGGGACAAGTTGGTCCTGGACGACGACTTCATACGGTCCGCCGAGACGGCCGAGCCGTCCGCGCGCGCCCGGATGCTCGCGGCGCGCTGGCGCAACGAGTCGCCCGAGCCGCAGCCCTGGCGCTCGGACGAGCCGCCCGCAGGCTGGTTCTTCAGCAAGGCGCGTCGGCGCAGGTGGCGCCGGAGCTAGCCCTCACCCGGCTGTCCTTTTTTATTCGGTGGCGTCCAACTCGGCGTACAGGCACAGTTGTTCTGTCGACGCCGGAGCAGCCGGCGCCACCGACTGGGAGAGGAGCTGGACGATGTCGATGCACGACAGGACGTCCAACTCCCTTCAGGGCAGCCCGCGGCGGTCTCCGGAGTAGTTACCCCTCCGTCGAGTCGCCCACCACGGGAAGCTGCCCGGGGCGGCCGCTTCGAGCACGCGACTCATTATCGCGTGGGCCGCCCTCCCCGTTGCCCCCATCGCAGGGGGCATGCCGAGCTGGGGCGGTTGCCCACACCTACGCGAGCAACCGCTCCAGCACGACCGCGATGCCGTCGTCCTCGTTGGAGGACGTCACCTCGTCCGCGACCGCCTTGAGTTCCTCGTGGGCGTTGGCCATCGCCACGCTGTGGGACGCCCACGCGAACATCGCGATGTCGTTGGGCATGTCGCCGAAGGCGATCGTGTCGGCGGCCTTCAGGCCCAGGCGGCGGGCCGCGATGGAGAGGCCCGTGGCCTTGGAAAGGCCCAGGGGCAGCAGTTCGACGATGCCCTCGCCCGCCATCGCGACCGTGACGAAGCCGCCCGCGGCCTCGCGGGCCGCCTCGGCGAGCTGGTCGTCGGTGAGGGCCGGGTGCTGTATGTAGATCTTGTTCAGAGGAGCGGCCCACAGATCGGACACGTCCGTGAACGGGGTCGCGGGCAGTGCCCCCGCGACCCGGTACCCGGGACCGACCAGCACCTCGCCGTCCAGGCCGCCCTGGCTGGCAGCCAGGAACAGCGGGCCGACCTCCGCCTCGATCTTGGCGAGCGCCACAGCGGCCAGTTGCCGGTCCAGGGTGACCGAGGTGAGCAGGCGGTGCTCGCCGGCGTCGTAGACCTGGGCACCTTGGGCGCAGACCGCGAGGCCCTCGTAGCCGAGGTCGTCGAGGATGTGCCGGGTCCAGGGGGCCGCGCGGCCGGTCACCACGATGTGCGCGGCGCCGGCCTCCGTGGCCGCCGCGAGGGCGGCACGGGTGCGCGGCGAGACCGACTCGTCGGAGCGCAGCAGCGTCCCGTCGAGGTCGGTCGCGATCAGCTTGTACGGGAAGCCGGTGCTCACTTGGCGACCGGCTGCAGAACCTCACGGCCGCCCAGGTACGGACGCAGCATCTCGGGCACGCGCACCGAACCGTCGGGCAGCTGGTGGTTCTCCAGGATCGCCACGATCGTGCGCGGTACGGCGCACAGCGTGCCGTTGAGCGTGGCCAGCGGCTGTACCTTCTTGCCGTCGCGCAGCCGCACGGAGAGCCGTCGGGCCTGGAAGCTGTCGCAGTTGGAGGCCGAGGTCAGCTCGCGGTACTTGCCCTGGGTCGGGATCCACGCCTCGCAGTCGAACTTGCGGGACGCCGACGCGCCGAGGTCGCCGGAGGCCACGTCGATGACCTGGAAGGGGAGTTCGAGGGCGGTGAGCCACTGCTTCTCCCAGTCCAGGAGGCGTTGGTGCTCGTTCTCCGCGTCCTCGGGGAGGACGTACGAGAACATCTCGACCTTGTCGAACTGGTGCACGCGGAAGATGCCGCGCGTGTCCTTGCCGTAGGTGCCGGCCTCGCGGCGGAAGCACGGGGAGAAGCCCGCGTAGCGCAGCGGGAGCTTGTCGGCGTCGAGAATCTCGTCCATGTGGTACGCGGCGAGGGGGACCTCGGAGGTGCCGACCAGGTAGTAGTCGTCCTTCTCCAGGTGGTACACGTTCTCCGCGGCCTGGCCGAGGAAGCCGGTGCCCTCCATGGCGCGCGGGCGGACCAGCGCCGGGGTCAGCATCGGGATGAACCCGGCCTCCGTGGCCTGCGCGATCGCCGCGTTGACGAGCGCCAGTTCCAGGAGGGCGCCGATGCCGGTGAGGTAGTAGAAACGCGAGCCGGAGACCTTGGCGCCGCGCTCGACGTCGATGGCGCCCAGCGCCTCGCCGAGCTCCAGGTGGTCCTTGGGCTCGAAGCCCTCGGCGGCGAAGTCGCGGATCGTGCCGTGCGTCTCCAGGACGACGAAGTCCTCCTCGCCGCCCACGGGCACGTCGGGGTGCACGAGGTTGCCGAGCTGGAGGAGGAGCTGCTTGGTCTCCTCGTCCGCCTCGTGCTGCTCGGCGTCGGCCGCCTTGACGTCGGCGGCGAGCCGGCCCGTCTTCTTGAGCAGCTCGGCCTTCTCGTCGCCGGAGGCCTTGGAGATGAGCTTGCCGATGCTCTTCTGCTCGGAACGCAGCTCGTCGAAGCGGATGCCGGACGACCTGCGCCGTTCGTCGGCGGACAGGAGAGCGTCGACGAGCGCGACGTCCTCTCCACGGGCGCGCTGGGACGCGCGCACACGGTCGGGGTCCTCACGGAGCAGGCGAAGGTCAATCACGTGGAACAGGCTACCGGTGCGGGGTTCCGGCTCACGACTTGGTATTCCGAACTGTGGCTTACATCCAGTTATGGGGTAATTGCGGGGAGTGTCGATGTCGGTGGATGCGAGTCAATAAATGAGCGTCCCGCTCCCTGGAACGGGGCAGACGCGAGGCGGCCTGTTGACTCGAATCCCTTGTGGGAAACGGGACTTGAGGCCGCGGTTGTCCACAGGAATCCACACCCCGGAAGAGTTATCCACAGGCTGTGTGGAAGATCTGTGGATGCCGGAAGTGATCATTCCTAAAGAGGTCACCAGGTCGAGGAATTCCCGACCCAAACATCCCTCACACCCACTTTCGGGTGGAATTGCGTCGCTCCATAGGATTGCTCGAAGGAAACGGGTGGACGAAGAGTGACCTACGCGCCGGTGCCCGCACGAGGGGCCTGTAGGGCGATTTGTCGACAGACTGATGCCCCACTGTCGACTTGTCCCCAGGTCGAGAAGTGAGCCTGTGGATAACTTCTGTGGATAACGAAGATACGCAGGTACTACCGGGGCACTGTCGGCGCACCGCCGGTCAGAAACGGCCGTCCTGGCAGTGCGCGACCCAGTCCGCGGCCGACAGGAACTCCTCGTCCGAGGTCCCCGGGAACAGCGGCCGTACGCCGTCGACGCCGACGTCCGCGCGCGGGTACGAACCGAGGAAGCGCACCTGCAGACAGATCCGCTTGAGCCCCATCAGCGCCTCGGCGACCCGGCGGTCCGAGATGTGTCCCTCGGCGTCGACGCAGAAGCAGTAGTTGCCGATGCCTGCGCCGGTCGGGCGGGACTGCAGCAGCATGAGGTTGATGCCCCGGGTGGCGAACTCGCCCAGCAGGTCGCGCAGACCGCCGGGGTGGTCGTCGCGCTGCCAGATCACCACGGACGTCTTGTCCGCGCCGGTCGGGGCCGCGGGGCGGGCGGGCCTGCCCACCAGTACGAACCGGGTCTGCGCGTTCTCCGCGTCGTGGATCTCCGTCTCCAGGGCCTCCAGGCCGTACCGGGCGGCGGCGAACTCACCGGCGAACGCGGCGTCGTAGCGGCCCTCCTGGACCAGCCGGGCGGCGTCCGCGTTCGAGGCGGCCGACTCCCACAGGGCGTCCGGGAGGTTAGCCTTCATCCAGTTGCGGACCTGCGGCTGGGCGGCGGGATGCGCGGAGACCGTCTTGATGTCGGAGATCTTCGTGCCGGGCCTGACCAGCAGCGCGAAGGTGATCGACAGCAGCACCTCGCGGTAGATCATCAGCGGCGCGCCCGCGACCAGCTCGTCCAGGGTGGTGGTGATACCGCCCTCGACGGAGTTCTCGATCGGCACGAACGCGGCCTCGGCGTCACCGGAGCGCACCGCGTCCAGGGCGGACTGCACCGACACATACGGGATCAGCTCCCGGGTGGCCGCCTCGGGAAGCGTCCGCAGGGCGACTTCGGTGAAGGTGCCCTCAGGGCCGAGATACGCGTAGCTGGCTGGCATGACTTCACCCTAATGGGCCTTGCGAAACCCGGTGCACCCTTCCCGAACCGGCCACCCCAACGGGCGACGGCTCACCCCTCCAGCAACCGCTGCCCGACGTACTCGCCCTCCGCCGCCCCGCCCGGGACCGCGAACAGGCCGCTCGCCTCGTGCCGGATGTATGTGGACAGGGCGTCGCCGCGGTCGAGTTTGCGCTGCACGGTGACGAAGCCGCGCAGCGGGTCGGCCTGCCAGCAGACGAAGAGGAGCCCGGCGTCCGGCGTGCCGTCGGCGGCGATGCCGTCGTGGTACGAGAAGGGGCGCCGGAGCATCGCCGCGCCGCCGTTCTGGTCGGGGCGGGCGATCCGGGCGTGCGCGTTGATGGGGACGACCAGGGCGCCCTTCGCGTCGGTCTTCTCCAGGTCCATCGCGGTCGTCTCACCGCCCCCGGAAAGCGGCGCCCCATTGGACTTGTGGCGCCCGACGACGTTCTCCTGGGCGCCGACCGAGAGCTTCTCCCAGTCGTCGAGGAGCATGCGGATCCGGCGTACGACCGCGTAGGAGCCGTTCGCCATCCAGGCCGGGTCGGCCGAACCGGACGCCGGCACGAAGATCCGCTTGTCGAAGTCGGACTCGGTCGGCTTGGGGTTGCGGGTGCCGTCGAGCTGGCCCATGAGGTTGCGGGCCGTCATCTTGTGGGCTGTCGCCCCCGGCGTCCGGTTGAAGCCGTTCATCTGCCAGCGGACCCTGGCCGCGCTGCCCGCGTCCTTCTGGATCGTGCGCAGGGCGTGGAACGCGACGAGAGCGTCGTCGGCGCCGATCTGCACCCACAGGTCACCGTTGCTGCGCGCCTTGTCGAGCTGGTCGGAGGAGAAGTCCGGCAGCGGGTCGAGGGAGGCGGGGCGCTGCTTCTCCAGGCCCGTACGGGAGAAGAAGCTGTTGCCGAAGCCGAAGGTGATCGTCAGCGAAGAGGGCCCCGCGTCCCGGGCGACATCCGTGTCGTCCTGCGCCGCCGCCTCGCCCGCCATCAGCCGCTGGGCGGTCGTCGACCAGCGGCGCAGCAGGGCAGCCGCCTCCTTGCGGCCCGTGCCCGCCGCCAGGTCGAAGGCGACCAGGTGGCCGCGCGCCTGGAGGCCCTCGGTGATGCCGGGCTGATGTTTCCCGTGAAACATTGCCCTGTCCGCGCCAAGTGAGGTGAGGGGTGTGGCCCCGGCCGGTGCGGACGCGTACCCCACGGCCCCGCCCGCCGCACCGAGCACGAGCCCGGTGGCACCGGCCGTAGCGAGGAGCCGTCGGCGGGAAACACCCTCCCCCGGGGAGGCGTTTTCGGAAACGGCCTCCCCAGGAGGTGCCTTTACGGTGCTGGCCTCGGGAATGGACTGGTCAGGCATGGCGTGGTTCAGCCGATCTGCGCGTTCTTGTCGACGGTCGTCTGGTCGATGTCGGAGGTCCGCACGGTCACCGAGATCTTCCAGTCGCCCGCCATGGGGATCTGGATTCCGTTCGCGGCCCAGTGCCCGGTGGTGATGCGGTCGGGCGTCACGGGCAGCGGACCGATCTTCTTCGCCGCGAGCGTGAAGGCGACCTTCACCTCGGGGACGTCGAAGGCCCGGCCGTTGGGGCGCTGCACATAGACGTGCATCTCGTTGCCGCCCACCCGCGCGGGGTCGATGTCGACCCGGATGACGCCCTTGCCGTCCGCGCCCCCGGTGTCGAAGGACATGTCCAGGGTCAGCGCGCCCGAGGACGACGAGGAAGAGGACGAGGAGGAAGCCTTGGCCGCCTTCGCGTCCTGCTCCGTGCGGCCCGGTTCGGTGGTCGTCAGGGCCGTGGTGACGGCGAGGACGACGACCGCGACGGCGGCCTCGGCGAGGACCGAGCGGCGCAGCCCGAAGAGGTTCGGATCGGCGTCCCGCAGCCGCTTCTGCCGGGTGCTGTCCACGGCGGCCTGCTGGCGCGCGAGTTGGGCGGCGCGCTTGGAGTCACCGGACGCGGTGGACGAGGTCGACGAGGTCGCGGGGGGATCGGACTCGGCCGATGATGCGCCGACGACGGCGGAGTCCGTGGCCTTGGAGTCGGTGACCGCGGCGGACGCCTTGGCGCCGGAGTCGACGGCCTTGGCGGACGCCTTGGCGCCGGAGTCGACGGCCTTGGCGGACGCCGTGACGTGCTCCTTCTCCGGCTCGCGCTCCTCGGCCGTCTCAACTGCCTTGTCCGTCACGGAGATCTCGGCCGTGTCCGCGAGCCGCCCCGTCCACCGCCGGGAGATCGACGCGATCCCGACGAGCAGCGCCACAAGCCCGATCTTGACGAGCAGCAGCTGCCCGTAGCCGGTGTCGGTGAACGCCGACCAGGAGCCGAGCTGGCGCCAGGACTGGTAGACGCCGGTCGCGACGAGCGCGACGACACTGCCGAAGGCGAGGCGCGAGAAGCGTTGTACGGCGGCCCGGCCGACCGGGTGGTCGGCGGGCGCCCGGTACAGCGAGACGAGGAGGGCGGTGAGGCCGCCGAGCCAGGCCGCGACGGCCAGCAGGTGGACGACGTCGACGGGCATCGCGATGCCGGGCTGCAGCCCGGTCGAGGCGTGCTCGGACAGGGCCCAGCTCGCGGCGAGTCCGGCGGCCACCACACCGCCGCCGATGGCGAGCCCGAAGGTCAGGTCGCGCTTCTCCTCGTCCTCCCGCTTGTCGTAGGCCCCGAAGAGGACGGCGATGAACAGCGCGGCGGCGGCGAGCAGCAGCAGCCGGGAGACGAGCGAGGCGCCCGTCTTGGTCTGGAGGACCTGGCCGAGGAGGTTCAGGTCGAAGATGTCGCCGAACTTCCCGGAGGTCGTGTACGAGCCGCGCAGGAGCAGCAGCCAGAGTGTGGCCGCGGTCAGCGAGACCCAGCCGGACACGACCAGCCGCTGGAGGGCGCGCACTCCGGCGCCCCGCTGCCAGCAGGCCAGGACGAAGGCGGCGCCGCCGACCATGACGATGAAGCCGGCGTACGACATGTAGCGCCCGAAGCCGTACAGCCCGCCGACGAGCCCGCCGCCGACGTCCTGTTCGGCCGACGCGGAGACGGTGGTCTTCGAGGGGGAGCCGATCGAGAAGGTGAAGGCGCCGCCCACGGGGTGGCTGTCGGCGGACACGACCTGCCAGGCCACCGTGTAGGTGCCGTCGGGCAGTCCGCTGCGGATCTGCACGGCGTACGTCGTACCGCTGATGTTGGACGGTTTGCCGACGTCGACGCGTTTGCCCTTCGGGTTGAGTACGCGCAGCGAGTCGTTGTTCGTCGCGACCTTCTCGGAGAAGGTGAGCGAGACCTGTGTCGGAGCCTTGTTGACCACCACCCCCGAAGAGGGGTCGCTGCCGGTCAGGGCGGCGTGCGCGGAGGCCGTCCCGGCACCCGCGAACAGCATGCCGACGACGGCCAGGAACAGCAGCACCAGAGTGCGGACTCGGGGGGTGATGGTCGTCTTCAAGGTGGGGGTCCCTCCCTCAGTGCCCGGTCGTGGGGTTGTACGTCGCCGACTTCACGGGCATCTCAACCGTGAGAGGGCCGGACTTGGCAAAGTGCAGCTTCACCGTCACGTTGTCGCCCTGCTTCAGCGTGTGCTTCAGCTTGTCGAACATCAGGTGGTTGCCCCCGCTCTTGAACACGAGTCGGCCGTGTGCGGGCACGTCGAGCGACTGCACCTCCTCCATCGCCTGGCCGACCGTCTCGTGCACGGAGACCGGGCCGACATTGCTGGTGACGGAGGTCAACTCGTCCTTCGCGCCGCCCTTGTTGGCGATGTCCAGGAAGCCCGCCGCCATGTCCGAGACCGGCTGGGGCATATAGGCGGAGCCGACGGAGAGCTGGGCCTTCGCGTCGTCCGAGCCGCAGCCGGTGAGGACCAGCGCGCCGGTCAGCACCGCGACGGGCCCGGCGAACCGCCTCACGGCGTCGCCCCCTTGATGATCTTGGGGAGGTCCTTGGTGTAGTCGTCGACGGTGGTGTCCTGGCCGTAGAGCAGGTAACCGCCGTTGGTCTTCGGAGAGAAGGCGACGACCTGGGTGCCGTGGACGGAGACGAGCTTGCCGTTCTTGTCCTTGGAGGTCGGCTCGATGGAGATGCCCAGGGTGCGGGCGCCGGCCTGGATGGTCGCGAAGTCGCCGGTCAGGCCGACGAACTGGGTGTCGATGCCCTTGAGCCACTTGCCGAGTTCCGAGGCGGTGTCCCGGGCCGGGTCGGTGGTGACGAACACGACCAGCAGCTTGTCCTGCTCGGCCTTGGGCAGGGACTTCTTGGCGACGGCGATGTTGTTCATCGTCAGCGGGCAGATGTCGGGGCAGTGGGTGTAGCCGAAGTAGATCAGCGTCGGCCGGTTCTTCGTCTCCGCCCGGAAGTCGTACTTCTTGCCGTGCGTGTCCGTGAGGACGAGGTCCGGCTTCTCGAACGGGGTGTCGAGCACGGTGGCGGCCTGGGTCGCGGTGTCCTCGGAGACCACGGCGACGGGGCTGTTGCCGTCGTCACCGCTGCCGCAGGCGGAGAGCGTCAGGGTGGCGGCGGCGAGCAGCGCTGCCGCCGCGAACGTCTTCTTGCGCATAGGAAAAATGTCCCAGTTGTGAGAGCTCCGGCGCGCACCGGGGGTCGTACGCAAGAGTCGCACGGACCCCTGTGCGCGCCATGAGCGGACGGGCCTCAGACGGTCGTACGCCGTCGGCCGGCGAGCACGCCGTACGCCACACCGGCCGCGCCGAAGGCGATGCCGACCACGGCGAGGACGCGGGCGGTGGTGTCGGAGGAGTCGGCGGCGGTCGTGGTGTCGGCGGCGGTGTTCTCGGTCTTCTCGGAGGCGTCCTCGGCGGTCGCGCCGGAGGCGGGGGCGGCGGCGAGTTCGAGGACCGGAGCGGGGTTCTCGGGCTCCTCCGCGCCGTCCTTCTGCACCTCGATCCAGCGCACGACCTCCTTGTCGGAGTAGGTCTGCAGCGCCTTGAAGACGAGCTGGTCGGCATCCGTGGGCAGCATGCCGACGGAGACCGGGAACTTCTGGAAGTAGCCGGGCTCGACGCCCTTGCCGGTCGCGGTCCAGGTGACCTTGGTGACGGCCTCGGTGATCGTCTCGCCGTGCATCTCGGCGGGCTTGGGCAGCTTCGACTTGGTGACCTTGACGGTCCAGCCGCTGATCGGCTCCGGCATCACGGAGGCCAGCGGGTGGTCGGTCGGGAAGGTGACTTCGAGCTTGGTGGTCGAGGCGTCGTCGCGCTCGTTCGGGACCTTGAAGTCGACGACCGCGTAGCCGCCCTTGACGGCCGTGCCCTCCGGCTGCACGGAGACGTGCGCGAAGGCGGGGGAGGACAGGACGACGACGGCCGAGCCGGCGACGGCAGCGGCGGCGGCGATACGAGAAGCCTTCATGGAAGGGAGCACTCCACTTCGAGTTCGAGTGAGTTCCGGTGGTGAAGAGGGGCGCGTGAACACCTGGGTGGCACCAGGGGTTTCCCGGCGGAAAAAGCCGGGCACGCGCGTGTGCCGCACGACGGCGGCCTCTCCACGCACGAGAGGAGTGCGGTGGTGGTCGCGTCGCGTCAGGCGGCGAGGACGTGTGCGGCGGCCGAAGGCGGGCCGCGGCGGATCACCGAGTGCTGGAGTGCAGCGGTGTGCGGCGCGGGCGGCGCGAAGTGGTCGGTACGCCGCAGCCGCGGACCCGTCCCGGGTGCTCCCGGCAGCCCGGCCCGCAGGGCGCGCACCAGGGCGAGGGCTCCGCGCAGGGACCGTACGAGCGCCCCTTCCGCGACTCCGTGCGCCGACAGTTCCACCAGGCGCCGCAGCGCCAGGTCCCCGTGCCGCAGCAGCCAGCCCGCGGCGAGTGCCGCGAGGAGGTGGCCGAGCAGCATGGACACGGACGGGAACAGCGACATGGAGGAGGCGGCGGAGGTGGACATGGCGTCCGCCGGGTGGTGCATCGACCCCATGGAGCTCATCGGGCCCGTTGACCCCGTGGAGCCCGTCGAGCCCGAAGTCGGCAGCAGCCGTGCGGCGGTGAGGATCTGATGGGCCTGCGCCGGGCTGATCGCCGCCGCGGTGGTCCCGCACAGCAGATGCGCTGCGCGTGCGACGAGCGTCGCGTCGGACGCGGGCAGGCTGCTCGCGGTCGACGTACCGGCTGTCTGGCCGAGTCCGAACAGCGTGTGCAGGACGGTCTGTCCGACCGCGAGCAGTGCCGCGATGCCCGGCAGCGAGCGCTCGCGCCCGGCGAGCGGTGCGACGACCAGGAACGTGGCGAGGAAGCCCGCGCCGAGTGTCCACAGGGGCACGGTGGCGCAGGAGGCGATGGCATGACCGGCCGCGGCCAGCACGACACAGACCGCGGCGAACACCGCGGCCCGCAGGGCCCGGAGTTCAGCTCCGGAGCGCGCCGTACGTGGGTGGGGGGCAGTCATGGCGGGCTCATCATCGCACCGGCCCTGCGGGCTCCATACGGCAGGTCCATCGCACCGGAACGATAATGTGTCATAGATCACAAAGGTCACTCTCCGGTGTGAGCTACCTCCGGATACACCAATTACGTTTCAGACACATCCCCCATATGGGCGGCATCACGTCAACTCCGTGCTTACACAGGGGCACTGGCGGCAATAGGTATCACTATGTCGAGCCGCGGCCAGGAGGCTGGAGCATGAGCATCTGGTGGTCACTCCATCTGAGGCGCGAGGCCGCGAGCGTTCCGCTCGCCCGCCGGCTTCTCCTCGGCACGATGGAGACCGCGGGCGTCGACCCGGACATCTCCTACGACCTCTCGGTCGCCCTCAGCGAGGCGTGCGCCAACGCCGTCGAGCACGGTGGCGACACCGAGCCCGGCGCGTCCTCGGAGGCGTACCGCGTCACCGCGTACCTCGACGGCGAGAAGTGCCGTATCGAGGTCGCCGACTCGGGCCCCGGCTTCGCGCGCGCCCAGGCCGTCCGTCCCGCCCCCAGCGAGGCGGAGAACGGCCGGGGCCTGTGTCTCATCCAGGAACTCGCCGACCACGTCCACATCGGCAACAAGCCGGGTGTGGGTGGCGCGGTGGTGAGCTTCGACAAGATCCTGAAGTGGCGGAAGGACGCGCCGCTGATGGCGGTGTAGGGCTGTTCCCGGGGGTCGGCGTCCGGCCCGTTCCCGGCTTTGTTCAACTGCTGCCGGGCAGCGGTTGAACAGTTCCCCGATCAAATTTGCGTCGGTTGACGGAACTCTTCAGATCCGGCGAAGATCTTCTCAGTCGCCGGGAACAGCCCGGGGAAAAGGCGAAGGGAAGTGAATCGCGATGGAGAACGTCGAGTTCGACGACATCGAGTTCATCGAGACGGCCGAGGAGCTGCTCGCCACCTCCTACTACAAGAACATTCAGTAATTGTTCTTGAAGTAGCCCTGTGGTGAAGGGCGGCGCCTTCGGGCGTCGCCCCTCGCCCCTTTTCAGGACGACTCACCGAGCAGAGCGCAGATCCGGAAGGCTGTCGTAGTGACGACATCTGAAAATGATTGGGAGGAGCGTGTCGCCTCCCTCTGGGCCGCCCTTGACGACCATGCCGAGGATGAATTCCTCGGGCTGATCCAGAAACTCACCCAGGAGCTCCCGCCGGGCGATGCGCGAGCGCCTTTCGAGCTGGCGTGCGCCCAAGACTCCACCGGCCATTCCGATCGCGCGGTGCCGCTCTACCGGGAGGCGCTCGCGTCCGGCCTGACCGGGATACGCCGCCGCCGTGCGGTGATCCAGCTCGCCAGCTCGCTGCGGAACGTGGGGCAGGTGGACGAGAGCGTCGCCCTGCTGGAGGCGGAGCGCGGCGCGGGGTCCGACGAGCTCGACGACGCCGTCGCCGGCTTCCTGGCACTCGCGCTCGCGGAGGTCGGGCGGGAGCGCGAGGCGCTGTCGTACACCCTCGTCGCGCTCGCCAGGCACCTGCCCAGATACAACCGCTCCCTCGCCAACTACGCCGGCGACCTGATCGTGGAATCCGAATAGGAATTCCTCGGAAATTTCTCCGCCTGCACCATCGAAGGCCTCATCAGAAGCGGCCCGGACGCCATTACGACGGCGTCCGGGCCGCTTTCTTCTGTGTGTGCACCAGCGCGTCCGGTCCGAAGTTGAACTGATTGACGCATGCCCCGGTCAAAGGCGAAGATTTTCTCAGTCGCCGGGAACAGCCCGGGGAAAAGGCGAAGGGAAGTGAATCGCGATGGAGAACGTCGAGTTCGACGACATCGAGTTCATCGAGACGGCCGAGGAGCTGCTCGCCACCTCCTACTACAAGAACATTCAGTAATTGTTCTTGAAGTAGCCCTGTGGTGAAGGGCGGCGCCTTCGGGCGTCGCCCCTCGCCACGAGAGAACAGCGGGCCACCTGGCTTCCCAGTCCCACAAGACATTCCATTCATTGAGAGGCAGGCATGGCGAACCACGCATTCGCGGACCTGGTGGGAGACGAACAGGTCTTCTTCACCGAGTACTTCAACAAGAAGCCCATGCTGCGGAAGAACGCCGTGCCGGGGGACCCGCGCGACATACTCTCGCTCCGCAAGCTCGACCAGTTGGTCAACCTCGAGGTGATCCGGCCGCCCTACATCAAGGTCAACCTCAAGGGCAACGGTGTGCCCGAGCAGGGCTACAGCCGCAACGTCGTCGTACAGGGCCAGACCATCACGGACACCGTCGACCCGGAGAAGATCTACGAGCTCTACCGGGCCGGCGCCACCGTCACCTGGTGCTCGCTGAACCACATCATCCCGGAGATGCGCGACTTCACCCGCGTCATCAGCGAAAAGATGGCGGTGCGGACCGACACGGTCGCCTTCCTCACGCCCACCGGCAAGAAGGGCTACCCGCCGCACCACGACCCGGTGGACCTGTTCATCGTGCAGTTGGAGGGCAGCAAGCACTGGAAGCTGTGGAACCCTCCGACCCCGCGCCTGGGCAACAACGCCCAGTACACCCTGGAGGGCCTCGGCGAGCCGGAGATCGAGGTCTCGCTCCAGCCCGGTGACGTGCTCTACCTCCCCTACGGCACCCCGCACGCCGCGACCGCCGAGGGCAGCGGATCGCTGCACCTGTCGATCATGATGCGTCCGCGCATGTGGCGGGACCTTCTGCAGGAGACGCTCGACGACCTGGTCGGCGCCGATGTGTTCAACGAGTACCCGCACATCGGCGAGGCGCGTGCCGCCGACGTCGAAGCCGTGTTCAAGGAGAAGATCCACGAACTCGTCGCCCGCCTGGAGTCCGTGGACCCCTCGGCGGAACTCGACCGGCTCGCCGACCTCGGCCGGCAGCTGCCGGGCAGCTCCCGGGGCGACACCTTCCAGGCCATCGCCGACATGGACGACATGGGACCCGCATCGCGGCTGCGCCGCGGAAAGGCGCCCCTGGCCTTCGGCGAGGACGACAACGGCCGCACCCAGCTGACCGTCAACGGTCACAAGATCGCGGTACCCACACCGATCGCCGAGACCCTGGCCGCGCTCGGCCCGGACGCGTCGATCACGGCGTCCCACGTGTTCCCCGGTGTGGACGAGCTCCGTTCGGCCAAGGCCGCTCAAGGACTCACCCGGCTGGGTGTGTTCGAGCTGGTCCCGGCCGGCTGAAGAGCTGCCGGTACCCGGCGCGATCCGACGCGGTCCCGGACCTGTTCCGGGACCGCGCCGGATCGCCGGACGTCCGGCCGACCCGCACCGATTCGCCAGTAGGAGGCAACAACGTGGACCCCTACTCCTTCGAGGATTTCGTCGGTGACCCGGACGTCTTCTTCGCCGACTACTTCGACAAGCAGCCGCTGTTGCGCACGGGAGCGCTGGCGGGCCGCCTCGACGGCCTGCCCTCGGTGCGACAGCTCGACGACATCCTCGCCCTGGAAACCACGCCGCCGTCCTATCTGCGGGTGACCAAGGGCGGCAAGGGTGTGCCCTCCGGCGCCTACACGCGCACCGTCGCACGCGGCGCGGCGCTCGCCGAGGCCGTCAACCCGGACAAGGTGTACGAGCTGTTCCGGTCCGGGGGCACCGTCACCTGGAACTCCCTCCAGCACGTCCTGCCGTCGGCCCGCCGTCTGATGGAACCCTTCGCCGACGCGCTCGCCTGCGACGCGGAGGTGGTCCTCTTCGTCACCCCGGCCCGCACCGACGGCTTCGCCCCGCACCGCGACTCCATCGACGTCTTCGTCGTCCAGGTCGACGGCACCAAGACCTGGCGGGTGTGGGCCACTCCGGAGCACCGCCGCGGGGACGAGGGCTCGTACACACCCGAGGAACTCGGCGAACCCGTCCTCGAGGTGACGCTGCGCCCCGGTGACGTGCTGTATGTGCCGCACGGCACCCCGCACGCAGCCGCCGCCGAGAGCGAGCTGTCGCTGCACCTGTCCGTCGGGGTGGAGCCGCGCCGGTGGCGCCATCTGCTGCAGGACACCGTCACCGCCCTGGTCGAGGACGACGGCTTCCACGGCTTTCCCCACCTGGCCGAGGGCGAGGACGCCGCCGCCGTGGCGGCGCTCACCGAGAAGCTGGAGCTGCTGCGCGAGCGGCTCGCCCGGCTGGACGTGGCCTCGGAGGCCAAGCGGCTCGTCGCCGTGGGCCGGGCCCGCAACGGGGCCGACCGGACCCGGGAGTTCGCCCGGCTCGCGGCCGTCGACGCCCTCACCCCCGGTACCCGGGTGCGCCGCGCTGCCGTACCCGTGGAGATCGGCGACAGCGAGGCCGGCCGGACCGCGCTGCGGGCGGGCGGCCACAGGCTGGCCGTACCGGACGCCGTCGCGGGCGCGCTGCGCGCACTCGAATCCGGCCGGACCGTGAGCGCCGCCGAGTTCTTCCCCGGAGTCCCCGAGGCCCGGTCCCTGAGCGCTGTCCGGGGTCTGGCCCGGATCGGCGTCCTCGAAGCCGTCGCCGGCCCGCCGGCCGGCGCATCCCCCGACGCCGTACCCGTCGCCGACGAGAAGAGGAAGTGACCCACGAGATGGCCACCGACACCACAGCACCGACCGCCGCCACCGGGGCCCCACCGGAAACCCGGGCCGCCTGGCGGGACGTCTACCTCCTCGCCGGCATGCGGGGCCTGTCCTTCGCGGGCGACATCGCCGCCGAGACCGCCATCGCGCTCCAGCTCCAGTCCAAGGGCGCCGGTTCGTACGCCGTCATGGCGCTGCTGCTGGCCGCGACCGTGCCGCCGGTACTGCTGTCGCCGCTGACGGGCAGGGTCGCGGACCGCTTCGACAGCCGTACCCTCATGGTCACCGTCGGGTCGTTGCAGGCCCTGATCTGCGTAGCGATGACGATCTGGACCTCACCGGCCGTCCTGATCGCCCTCTCCGCCGTGCTGTCCGCCGGACTCGCCTTCACCCACCCGGTGTTCGGGGCACTGCCGAGTGCCATCGTCGGCAAGGACAACGTGCCGCGGGCCTCCTCCATCTCCCAGACCTGGGCGATGGCCGGCATGGTCGCCGCGCCCGGTGTCGCCGGCTTCCTCATCGGCCGGTTCGGGGTGACCGTGCCGCTGCTCATCGACGCGCTCAGCTTCGCCGCCGTCGTCGCGGGCGGCCTGCTCATCCGCACCCGGCTGCACAAGGGCCGCGGTGCCGCGGCCGCGGCCGAGGACACCGCGAGCACCGACCGGCCGGCTCCGTACAAGGTCACCGGCGACCGCTTCCTCACCGCCGTGCTCATCCTCAGCGGCGCGGTCATGGCCGCCGCGAGCATCATCAACGTCCTGATCGTCTTCTACGTCCGTGAGACCTTCGGGGCCTCCGAGGAGACGTTCGGCCTGATCATGTCGGCGTGGATGCTCGGCCTGATTCCCGGCGGGATGCTGGTGCGCCGGGTGAAGCGGTTCAGTCACGAGGCGATCCTGATCGGCACGTTCCTCTGCATCGGCGTGGCCATCCTCGGCACCGGGCTGGCGCCGGGAGTCTGGTGGATCCTGCCGTTCTACGTCCTGGGCGGCATCGGCAACGGCGCGCAGGCCACGGTCACCCACATCCTGCTCAACGTCCGGGTGCCCGAAAGCCACCGCGGCCGTGCCTTCGCCGCGCTCGGCGCGGTCTCCAACACCGGCCCGGCCCTCGGCTACCTGATCGGCGGAGCGATCCTCAGCTTCACGTCGGCGCGCCACGGCTTCCTCGCCGCCGGTGCCTTCGCCCTGGTCGCGCTGGCCGTCTTCGCGAAGGGCGTGCTGAAGAACTCGGACGCCCAGGCACCCTCCGGACAGCTGAGCGAGGCCGCGCGATGACGGTGGCCTCGGACCCGGTGGCCGTCCCGGCGGGACTGCCGCACGACGTGGACGTCGATCTCTCGGTCAGGCCGCAGGACGACTTCTACCGCTTCGTCAACGGGCGTTGGACGGACGGCCATGTGCTGCCGGCCCACCAGGCCGAGGCCACCACTCTGACGCTGCTGGCCGACAAGGTGCAGGACGACGTCGAGCGGGTCGTCCGCCGAGCCGTGGAGCATCCGGAGGAGAGCGGCACCAGCCGTCGTATCGCCGACCTCCACGCGAGCTTCATGGACGAGGAGCGCATCGAGGAGCAGGGCGCGGCCCGGGCCTTCGCGGCCGATCTGGACGCCGTCCGCTCGGCCGCCGACCGCGGCGCGCTCGCCCGGCTGATGGGCCGGCTCCAGGCCCAGGGCGTGGGGGGCGCCCTGGACTTCTCGGTCGCCGTCGACACCGCCCGCGCCGGCCAGTACGTCCTCCTGCTCTCCCAGGCCGGACTCGGCCTGCCCGGTGCCGCCGGCTACCGGCGGGAGGGCGGGGAACGGCTGCTGGAGCAGTACACCGAGCACATCGGGGTGATGCTCGCCCACGCGGCGGTCCCCGGTGCCGCGGCGGCAGCCGCGGAGGTCGTCCGGCTGGAGACCGGGCTGGCCGCCCGGCACACCGTCCCGCAACCCGGTACCCCGGTCCGCTCGCTGACCTGCTCGGTGGCCCGACTCGCCGCCCGCGACGGAGGTTTCCCCTGGGCGAGCTGGCTGCGCGGACTGGGCGACCCGCCCGCCGACGCGACCGTACGGCTGCGGCAGCCGGCCTTCGCCGACTCCCTCGACGAGTGGTGGCGCACCCGGAGCCTGGACGAGCTGAAACTGTGGCTGACCTGGCGGTACGTCCACGAGATGGTGCCGTTCGGACCCCGCAGGGTCTTCGCGGACAACTTCGCCTTCTACGGCCGCACCCTCAACGGCTTCACCGAGCCGCGGCCCCGCCCCCTGCGGGCCCTCTCCTTCGTGGAGACCTTCCTCGGGGACGCCGTCGCCGAGCGCTATCTCGCCGAGAACCTGCCGCCCGGCACCGTCGAGGCCGCGCGCGAGCTGGTCGCCGCACTCGTGGACGCCTACCGGACGTGCATGGAGGGGGCGGACTGGATGGCGCCCAGCACCCGGGACGCCGCGCTGCGCAAGCTCGACGACATGGTCTTCGAGATCGGCCACCCGCACGGCACGGATGCCCCGGAAGGCGATCACGACGACCCGTGGGTGGACCCCGCGGACCTCCTCGGCAATGTGAAACGGGGCCGCGCCCGGCACATCGCGCGGGAGCTCGCCCGCCTCGGCACCCCCGTCGACCGCGGCGAGTGGAAGATCCACCCGCACCAGGTCACCGCCTACTACCGGCACGGCCTCAACCAGGTCGTCATCCCCGCAGGACTGCTGCAGCCCCCCGTCTTCGACCCCGCGGGCGACCCCGCGCGGAACTACGCGGTGCTGGGCGCGATCGTGGGCCACGAGATGGCGCACGCCTTCGACAGTCGCGGCTCCCGCTACGACGGCCGGGGCCGGCTGCGGGACTGGTGGACGCCCGAGGACCGCGCCGAGTTCGGCCGGCGCACCCAGCTGCTCGTCACGCAGTACGACGGGTACGAGCCCGAGGGCTTCCCGGGCCGGCGGGTCAGCGGGGCCCGCACGGTCGGCGAGAACATGGCGGACATCGCCGGAGTCACCGTCGCGCACACGGCCTTCGCCGCGCACACCGGGCGGACGACCGGAGCCGTCGTCGGCGCCGGGGACACCCGCCGGTTCTTCGTCCACTGGGCGACCATGTGGCGCGCCCGGACCACGGCCGCCCGGATGGCCGAACGGCTCGCCTCGGACCGCCACGCGCCCGCCGAGTTCCGCTGCAACGGCGTGCTCGGACACGTCGGCGCGTTCCGCGACGCCTTCGGTGTGCGGCCGGGCGACGCCCTCTTCATCGACCCCGCATCACGTTTCTCTCTTCTGTGAGTCTGTGAGGCCATGACATGCTTCCCACCGACATCGACCTGCTCCCCGTCCTGGGGCGCCCCACGATCTCGCCGGACGGCCGGTACGCCGTCGTGGAGGTCACCCGCGCCGACGTGGCGGGCGACGACTACGTCACCGAACTGCTGATCGCGGACACGACGGGCACGACCCCGCCGCGCCGCGTCACCCAGGGCCCCTACGACGGTGCGCCCGCGTTCTCGCCCGACGGCCGTTTCCTCGCCTTCCTGCGGCCCGGCGCGCACGGCCGGGCGCAGATCCATCTGCTGCCCATGGAAGGCGGCGGCGAGGCGTTCCCCGTCACCGACCATCCGATGGGAGCGGGCCAGCCGGTGTGGAGCCCGGACTCGACCCGGATCGCGTTCACCGGCCGGGTACCGGCGCCGGGCCGCTACCAGGGACCGCCCGAGCAGGAGAGGCCCCGCCGCGTCACCACACTCGTCTACCAGCTGGACGGCTTCGGCTACACCTACGACCGGCCCCGGCAGGTCTTCGTCACGGATCCACTCGACCCGGAGACCCCGGCGCTGCAGCTCACCGGCGGCGACTACGACCACGGCGACCTGGCGTGGAGTCCCGACGGCGGACTGCTGGCGTTCGTGACGGCCCGGCACGCGGAGCGCGGCGACGACTCGCGCTGCGACATCTGGGCGGTGGCGCCCGACGGCACCGGCCTGCGGCCCCTCACCCACGGCGGGATGTACCTGTTCACGCCGCGCTTCTCCGCCGACGGCGGCTCGGTCGTCTTCTGCGGCGCCGAACTCGACAAGAACAACCACTCGTGCGCGACGGCGAGTTACGGTCTCTGGTCGGTCCCGGTGCGGCCGGCCGGACAGGAGGTCACCGCGCCCGCCGACGGCCCGGCCGCCCCGCGCCGGCTCACCGGTGACGCCCACCACCTCAGCTTCGCCAGCCAGATGATCTGGCCCGCCGCCGACGGTGTGTACTTCGCCGGCGACCACCGGGGCGAGGTCAACCTCGTCCTGGTGCCCTACGACGGCGGTGAGCCGACCCCCGTCCTCACCGGCCGGCGCCAGGTCAACGGGTACGCGGTCGCCGAGACCGCCCGGGGCGTCACCGTCGCCGCCGTCGTCTCCAGCGACCGCAGCGCCGGCGACCTGCTGGTGCTGCGCGACGGCACCGAACGGGTCCTCACCCGCTACGGCGCCCGGCTCACGGAACGCGGCGCGCTGCTGCCGATGGAGGAGTTCACCGCCCACGCCCCCGACGGCTACCCCCTGCAGGGCTGGGTGGTGAAGCCGCAGGGGCCCGGCCCGCACCCCGTGATCTTCCAGGTCAAGGGCGGCCCGTACACGCAGTGGGGCCACACCCTGAACGGCCCGGCCGCCTTCGACGAGGCGCAGGTGTACGCGAGCGCCGGATACGCGGTTGTCCTCGGCAACCCCCGGGGCTGCTCCGGCTACGGGCAGGCGCACGGCGCGTACGTCAGGGAGGATCTGCCGGGCAGGTCGGCCGTCGACCTGCTCGCCCTGCTGGACACGGCACTGGAGTCGCCCGACCTGGACGGCGGGCGGGTCGGCGTGATGGGCGGCTCGTTCGGCGGCTACATGGCCGCGTGGTTCAACGCCCACCACGGCGAACGCTTCCGCGCCATGATCGGTGAGCGCGGGCTGTACGCCATCGACAGCTACGCGGCCACCAGTGACGACGGTGTCGACCTCGCGGTCGCGCTGTACGGCGCCGACCGGAACCGCTGGGCGGAACAGAGCCCGCTGACGTATGTGGACCGGATGGCCACGCCGATGCTCATCATCCAGTCCGAGGAGGACCGGCACTGCCCTCCGGAGCAGGCCCAACGGCTGTTCACGGAGCTGAAACTGCGTGGCGTCACCGCCGAACTGCTGCTGTTCCCCGGCGAGGGGCACGACATGTCCCGTTCCGGCCTGCCCAGTCACCGACTGGCGCGCTTCGAGGCCGTGCTGGAGTGGTGGGGGCGGCACCTGTGAGCGGCCTGGCGGACGTGGCGGGCCTGGCCGACCTGCGACCGGCCCGGGAGGACGTGCCGGCCGGCGGTTCCCGGGTCCGCGGGACCGGGGGCCGGTCGGCCCTGGACATCGACGAGGGTCGGCTGCTGCGGCGGCTCGCCGAACTGGGCCGCATCGGTCGCGATGGGCGGACGGGCGGGATCACCCGGGAGGGGTTCAGTCCGGCCGACCGCGAGGCCCGCGCCTATCTGATGGACGAGGCACACGGCGCGGGACTCGTCCCCGCGGTCGACGCGGCCGGGAACATCATCGTGCGACCCCGGTGCGACGGGCGCCGGGAAGAGCGGCAGGCCCTGATGATGGGCTCGCACCTGGACACCGTCGTCAACGGCGGCCGGCTGGACGGTGCCTACGGGGTGGTGGCCGCCCTGGAGGTCCTCCAGGTCTTCGAGGAGCACGGCGCCGACCTGCCGTACGAGCCGGTCGCGGTGGCCTTCGCCAACGAGGAGGGTGCCCTCTTCCCGCAGCCCTTCTGGGGCTCCATGGCGATCGCCGGACGGCTGGCGGGCCTGCCCCGTGAACCGCGCGACCACTCCGGGCGTCCGCTGCGTGAGGCCCTTCGACTGGCGGGAGGCGACCTGGACGCGCTGGGCAGCGCCGCCTGGCAGCACGGCTCGGTGGCCGCGTACCTCGAACTGCATGTGGAGCAGGGCCCGGTGCTGGAGCGCGGCGGCAGCCGGATCGGCGTGGTCGAGGCGATCACGGGCCGGACCGTGCTGACGCTGGAGGTGCGCGGTGCGGCCGGGCACTCCGGCACCAGTCCCATGGAAGGGCGCCGGGACGCGCTCACCGCCGCCGCGCGGGTGGTGCTGGCGGTGGAACACATAGCGCGGGACCGCGAGTTGTGCCGGGTCGCCACGGTGGGATGGCTCGACCCGCACCCCAACACGCCCAACACCATCGCCGGGTCGGTGCGGTTGACGGTGGATCTCCGGGACACCGACGTGTGGCGGGCCGCGGCGGCGGAAGAGGCCGTGCGTCAGGCGCTGCGGGCGATCGCCGCGTCCACCCGCACCGAGATCGAGGTGGTCGCCGAGACCCGCTCCGACCCGACCTCCACCGACCCCGTGCTGCGCGCGGCCGTCGAGTGCAGTGCCGACGAACTCGGGCTCGCCCGCGAGACGCTGCCCAGTGGCGCCGGGCACGACGCACAGATGGTCGCCGACATCGCGCCGATCGGAATGATCTTCGTGCCCAGCATCGGCGGCATCAGCCATGTACCGGAAGAGGACACCGCGCCCGAGGACCTGGTCGCGGGTGCGCGGGTCCTGCTGCGTACCGCGTCGCGGGTCGCCGGCCACGCCGTGCGGCCCGCGCGGGCGACGACCGCACGGTCCGTCAACGAGCACTAAGTGGACCTGGTGAAGTCGACTGCGGTTCGGCAGCGCCCCAAAGGGGGGCGGGGCTGTGACATGTGCGGCTACCGCCGCGCGGGCGCGACCAGCCACGACGGCGCTGCGGCAAAAAACCGACCCCTGACGCACATCCAGCGAAGCGCTTAGCCCCGAAGGTGGGAAGCCATGCACAAGAGGCCCGACAAGAGTGAACGCGTCGCGGTGTTCTGCGGCGCCCGGCCAGGTGTACAGGCCGAGTACATCGATTTCGCCCGGCAGTTCGGCCACTCGCTCGCCCGCCGCGGGCTCGACCTGGTCTACGGCGCCGGCGGGGTCGGGGTGATGGGGGCCGTCGCGGACGGCGTGCTCGGCGGCGGCGGAACCGTCACCGGGGTGATCCCCCGCAGCCTGCACGAGCGGGAGCGCGCCGACAGGGCGCGCGGAGAGATCTTCGTGGTCCGCTCCATGCACGAGCGCAAGGCGCTCATGTACCGCCTGTCCTCGGCCTTCGCGGTGCTGCCCGGGGGCATCGGCACGCTGGACGAGCTGATGGAGGTGCTGACCTGGAACCAGTTGTCCCTGATGGAGAAGCCGATCGTGGTCGTCAACCACGGCGGCTTCTTCACCCCGATGCTGCGCATGCTGGACCACCTGGTCGCGGAGGGCTTCCTCAGCGCGGACGAACGGCAGCTGATCCAGGTCGCGGAGACGGCCCAGAAGGCACTGGACCTGCTCGGTTTCCCCGTCCGGGCCCTGCCGGTCCCCGCCTGAGGTGACGGTCCGCCATGCGGTCGCGGCTACTCGGGAGACGCGGGCAGATGGCCTCGCTGGACGGCGAGCACTCCGGCCTGGAAGCGGCTGCGGGCGTCCAGTTGGGTCATCAGCCCGTTGGCGATCCGGCGGGCGGTCCGGGGCGAGACGCCGAGGCGCTTGGCGATGGCCTCGTCCGTGCACCCCTGTGCCAGCAGCCTCAACGCCTCGGACTGCTGCCGGGTGAGCGAGCCGGGACCCGGCTGCGGCTTGGTCTCCAGGGGGTCGGCGGACTGCCATATGCTCTCGAACAGAGCATGCAGAGACGCGATCATTCCCTGGGACGTCACCTCCACGGCACCCGCGGCTGTGTTGTCGGTGTCCGTGGCGAGGACCGCCGCCTTCCGGTCGTAGATGATCATCCGGTTGGGCAGCGAGGGGATGGTCCGCACCTGGCAGCCCTGCTGGGCGAGCCAGTTCGCGTACTCCATGGTGTCGGGGCAGGACCTGATGGACTCGAGGTAGACCGTGCGCATGCGGACCCCGCGCTCCAGCAGCTGCTGGTTGAGCGGGCGTGAGGCGCGCATGTTGGCGGGTGTCTGCGGGCCGCCGGGGGCGAAGGTCAGGAGTTCGTCGGCGACTCGGTTGTGCAGGGCGGAAAGGTGATCGCGAATGGCGTCCAGTCCCTCCAGGTACTGAACGCCGGAAGCGGAAGGTCCGGTTCTCTTGCGGCCGTCGAATTCGATAATGAGTTTCGCGGCGGCGGCCCGGCTGGCCTCAAGGCGTTTCTGGTGCTCGGCGATTTCGGCCTGTTGCTGGGCCAGGAGGTACTCCATGGCCACATGAGGGCTGACCGCGTGCAACTGGGTCGAATCCTCGGTCGAGACGCGGACCAGAGCCATTTCGCTGAGCCTGTCGAGTGCCGTTCGCACTTCACGTTCGTAGAGGCCCAGAAGTGCGGACAACTCCGTGACCCCGCTTTGGGGGTGCGCGAGGATGGCTTTGTAGACGGACTCCGCGACATCGTCAAGGCCAAGAACGTCAAGCATCGGTCGGCAGCTCCGGCAGATATCCAGAATCCGATTCGGTCACTACAGCCAGTGATGAGCGCTGGAGGGTGAGTTGACATTACGTTGCAGGATCGTCACACGCAAGAAGGCGTCGGTAATGGGAGGTTTAAGGGAAAAAATCCATATGCTGCCGAGATGTGTTCCCGGGGGACTCCACGGTCTTCACCTGAGGTAACGACATGTATCTGGTCCACGTGCACCTGTGCCCCCACCCCGGGGGCCGCACCCTTCCCCCCGCGACGGCATCGGCCATTGCCGGCTGCGGATCGGATATCGAGGGATTTGAGCATGTGAGCGTGCATCGGCACGCACGGCCGGCCCCGGTTGTGGGGGTCTATCTGCGCGCCGCATCTCTCGAAGTGGCGGAGTGCAGGGCCGAGTCGCTCTGGCGGCGCACCTGTGTCGCGCATCCCTGGCTGTGCGAATGGAAATTCTGCCGGGCCGAAGTGCCCTTGATGAGGACTGAACCCGACGCATGAAGTTCGGAACTTAACATTCCGCACGTCCCTTGGCGATCACTTGACTCATCCAAAAGATTTTCATGACGATAGTCTGGTGTTTCCTTGGTCCCCGCTGGACACAGTAGGCCAAGGCCGGTTTGCCCCCTCGCGAAGTGCTGTTCCCACCCGTTGAGCAGCCGTAAGACTTCTGCCTGCCGCCGCACCATCAGGTCGACAGAAAGGCATAAGTGATGTCGCGTCAGAGCATCGTCAAGCTGTCCCACCGGTTCATGCGCGGTGTGATCGTGACCGGTTCGGTCCTCGTGGCCGCCGGTGCGGGTGTCGCCCACGCCGACGCCCGCACCCAGGCCTCCGCCCATGTCTCCGCGACGACCTCCGGATTCGTCACGGGCGAGGACGACCTCGGCTGGCAGTGAGCGTCACCGCGGCGCCGTGAACCGGCGTGCGAGCAGCGGGACTTCCAAGGGGGAACTGTCGTGAAGGAGACGCTGTCGTGAACCACGACGAGCAGGATCACCGAGACAGCCGAAGTGCCCGGGCGGAACGGGCGGCCCAGGGGGAACACAAGGCGCCGGACAACGCGGACCATCTGATCAGGCTTCGGGACCAGGGACTCCTGGACCAACCGGTCGAGCTCGTCGCGATCGAGCGGCTGAGCGTCGACTTCTCGCCCCGGCTCGACGGCGAGGACGAGGACTACGCACAGGAATTGGCCGACGCGGCGGTGGAACTGCCGCCCATCCTGGTGCACCGCCCCACCATGACCGTCGTCGACGGTGCGCACCGGCTGAGAGCGGCACGGCTGCGGGGCGCCGACCGCATCGCCGCACGGTTCTTCGACGGGAACCGGACGGACGCCCAACTGCTCGCCGTCGCGACCAACATCGCGCACGGACGCCCGCTGTCGAACGAGGACCGGGCCGCGGCCGCCCGGCGCGTCTTCGCCTCGTACCCGCACTGGTCGGACCGCGCCGTCGGATCCGTCACCGGCCTGTCCGCCAAGAAGGTGGCCCAACTGCGCGGAGGCGGCGGAGGGGAGCCCGGGGCCCGCCGGATCGGGCGGGACGGCCGCTCCCGGCCGCTCGACTCGTCCCACAGCCGCGAACTGGCCGGCCGGCTCATCAGGGACGACCCGACCGCCTCCCTGCGGCAGATCGCCGCCCGGACCGGCCTCGCCCCGGCCACGGTGGCGGACGTAAGGGCCCGGATCCGGCGTGGTGAGAGCCCCGTTCCGGTGCGGAAGAACCGTGCGGAGCCGGCCCGCGAGACCGGGGGGACCGCCACGGCGCCGCACGAGCCGGGGGCGGCCGGGCACAGGTCCCGGCGGGCGGTGTCACCCGTCGAACTCCTGCGTATCGTCGACTCGCTGCGACGCGACCCGTCCCTGCGGTTCAGCGAATCGGGCCGCAGCGTGCTGCGGGTGCTCGACGCCTGTGCCCTGGTGGCCCGCGATCGCCGGGGCATCGCCGACTCGGTGCCGGCGCACTGCAAGGGTTCCCTGGCGCAGCTCGCCCATGGATACGCCGGGCTGTGGCAGATGCTCGCGGACGACCTGGAGAACGCACCGGCCGGTTCGGCCGACGACGGACAGGTGGCCTCCGTGGGCGCCTGAACGCCCGGGACACGCGGAGACGGAGAGACGGAGCGGGGGACGACGAATGGGTGGCAACAGCACGGGCCGAAGGCCCCGGGCGATCGCCGCGCACCGCCTGGAGCGGTCGCTCGCCGACTGGCGGGGCGGAGACGGCAGCACCTGCGGGAGGCTGGCCGAGTCCCTGCGCGCGCTCATCGGCGACGGCCGGCTGCCGGCCGACGCCAGGCTGCCGGCCGACGCCAGGCTGCCGGCCGAACGGGAACTTGCCGCCGCCCTCGCCGTCAGCCGCACCACGGTCGCGGCGGCCTACGGGCTGCTGCGCTCCACCGGTCACGCGAGAAGTCTCGGCGGCTCCGGCACGTACGCGACGCTCCCGCAGCCGGGGCCCGCGCGGGAGCGCGTGCCGGACGCCGCCGTCATCGACCTGATGACGGCGGCCCTGCCCGCACCGGAACCGTGGTTCTCCCGGGCGCTGGCCGAGGCCGCGCACGACATGGCGTCGTACGCGCCGACGCACGGGTGTTTTCCCGCCGGGCTGGCGGACTTCAGGAAGACCGTGGCCGACCACCACACCCGGCGGGGCGTGCCCACCGACGCCGGGCAGATCCTCGTCACGAGCGGGGCGACCGGCGCTTTCGCCCTGCTGCTGCGGGAGTTGGTCGCACCGCACGACCGGGTGCTCGTCGAGTCACCCGGCCACCCCAATCTGATACATGCCGTGGAGGCGGCCGGGGCCCGCCCCGTCGCCGTACCGCTCGGGGACGCGGGGTGGGACCTGGCGGTCTGGGCACGGGCGTTGCGCGAGACGGCCCCCCGACTGGCCTGTGTGACCGCCGACTTCCAGCAGCCGACCGGGCTGCTCATGGCCGAGGAGTCCCGCCGTGCCCTCGTCGCGCTCGCCGCGGCGACCGGCACGACGCTGCTCGTCGACGAGACGCTGGCCGAACTCTCGCTCACCCGCCCCGGGCCGGCCCCGCTGCCGTGCGCCGCCTTCGACCAGGGCGGCACCGTCGTCACCGTCGGATCCGCGGCCAAGTCCCTCTGGGCCGGACTGCGCGTCGGCTGGATCCGCGCCACGCCCTGGCTCGTCCGCGCCTTGGTCGCGCGGCGCACGGGAGCCGATCTCGCGCCGCCCGTGCTCGAACAGCTCGTGGCACACAGACTCCTCGGGGACGCGGACACGTTCGCGGACGTCCTCGTCCTCCAGCGCGAGCGGGCCCGGGTCCGGCGGGACGTCCTGGTCGCGGCCCTGCGCCGGGAACTGCCCGGGTGGACCTTCCGGGTACCCGACGGCGGGCTCGCGCTGTGGGCCCACGCGGGCGGCCGGTCCGGCCACGAACTCGCCGCCGTCGCACAGCGCCACGGCGTAGGGCTGGCCCCGGGGAACCGCTTCGGCCCGGACGCGCACCTCGACGGCTTTCTGCGGCTTCCCTACACCCAGCCTCCCGAGATCATCGAAGAGGCCGTACGCCGCATCGCACCACACGGGAAGGGTCCGCAATGACGGACAGCGACATCATCAAGCTCACGGCGACGGAGATCGCCGGCCTGATCGCCTCCGGGGAGGTCAGCGCCCTGGAGGTCACCGAGGCCCACCTCGCCCGCATCGAGGCCGTCGACGAGAAGGTCCATGCCTTCCTCCACGTCGATCACGAGGGGGCTCTCGCGCAGGCCCGTGCCGTGGACGCCCGGCTCGCGAAGGGCGAGCGGCCGGGCCCGCTGGCCGGGGTCCCGCTGGCTCTCAAGGACGCCTTCACCACCCGGGGTGTGCCCACCACCTGCGGCTCCCGCATCCTCGAAGGCTGGATTCCACCGTACGACGCGACGCTCACCCGGAGACTCAAGGACGCCGGGACAGTCATCCTGGGGAAGACCAACATGGACGAGTTCGCCATGGGCTCCTCCACCGAGAACAGCGCGTACGGACCCACGCGCAACCCCTGGGACCTGACGCGGGTCCCCGGCGGCTCGGGCGGCGGATCGGCCGCGGCGCTGGCCGCCTACGAGGCACCGCTCGCCATCGGCACCGACACGGGCGGCTCGATCCGCCAGCCGGCGGCGCTCACCGGAACCGTCGGGGTCAAGCCGACCTACGGCTCGGTCTCCCGCTACGGCCTCGTCGCCTACTCCTCCTCCCTGGACCAGGGCGGCCCCTGCGCCCGCACGGTCGCGGACACGGCCCTGCTGCACGCGGTCATCGCGGGTCACGACCCCATGGACTCGACCTCCATCGACGCGCCGGTGCCCCCAGTCGTGGAGGCGACCCGCCACGCGTCGGCCGCCGGGATGCGCGTCGGTGTGGTGCGGGAGTTCGCGGGCGAGGGTTATCAGGCCGGGGTCATGCAGCGGTTCGAGGAGTCGGTGGACCTGCTGCGGGAGCTCGGTGCCGAGGTCGTCGAGGTGTCCTGTCCGTCCTTCACCTACGCGATGCCCGCGTACTACCTGATCGCGCCCTCCGAGTGCTCCAGCAACCTGGCCCGCTTCGACGCGATCCGGTACGGGCTGCGTACGGGCGACGACGGCACCAGGTCCGCGGAGCAGGTGAGCGCGCTGAGCCGGGCGGCCGGGTTCGGACCCGAGGTGAAGCGCCGCATCATCCTCGGCACCTACGCACTCAGCTCCGGCTACTTCGACGCCTACTACGGCAGTGCCCAGCGGGTCCGTACGCTGATCATCCAGGACTTCGCCCGGGCCTTCGCGCAGGTGGACGTCCTGGTCTCGCCGACCATGCCGACCACGGCCTTCCCCCTCGGCGAACGCGTCGACGACCCCGTGGCCATGTACCGCGCGGACCTGTGCACGATCCCGGTCAACCTCGCGGGCAACGCCGCCATGTCACTGCCGTGCGGGCTGTCCCCGGAGGACGGCCTTCCCGTGGGGCTGCAGATCATCGCTCCGGCCATGGCGGACGACCGTCTGTACCGGCTCGGTGCCGCGTTGGAGACAGCCCTCGCCGAACGCCGGGGCCACCGCCCGCTGGACGGGGCGCCCGCGCTGTGAGGAGCGTCCCGTACGAATCCGTCGAGCATCCAGGAGGAACACCATGAACGTGACGAAGGCGCAGTCCGAGACCCTGACCCCGCACGAGATCTCCGGTGTCGTGGATGCCTGGGTCACCACCAACCGGGGGGCCGACGGCAGTCTGGCGTTCCATCTTCTCGTGGGACCCGCCGACCGGCCCGAGGAGTGCGACCGCATCGAGTTCGCCCTCGACGCCGAACACGCCACCGTGCTGTTCGAGGAGGACGCCGGCCGTCCGCGACCGACCGTCACTTCCCCGATCCCGGTGCCGTGCCGGGTGGGCGTCGAGTTCCACTCCACCTTGTCGGCCCGCCGGTGACCGTTCAGCTTTCTGAGAGTTCTTACCTTGCGCACAGTGCACGCTCAGGCCCTTGACGGCGGGCGTTCGTAGCTTCGCGATCATGACGGGAAACCACAAGGACACAACCCTCAGCCGGCGCCGCGCCCTCGCCGTGACCGGCGGGACGGTCGCGGCCGGCGGGCTGGCGATGGCCGGGCTGCAGTCGGCGTTCGCCGACACCGCGGACACGACGGCCGACGCGACCGACTCGGCGACCTCTGCCAGCGGTGAGTGCATGACGCTGATGACGAGCGTCACGGAGGGTCCCTACTACCTCGACGGTGCCTTGGTGCGCAAGGACATCACCGAGGGCAAGGCGGGCGTACCGCTCACCCTGCGCCTGACCGTGGTCGACGCCACCGACGGCTGCACCCCGGTCTCCGGCGCGGCCGTGGAGATCTGGCACTGCGACGCGTGGGGCTACTACTCCGGCTACACCACCGCCAACCCCGGCGGCTCGGCCCCCGCGGAGAGCGAGGAGGGCGACTCCGCCAACGACCAGACCTACCTCCGCGGTTACCAGATCGCCAACGCCAACGGGGTCGTCAAGTTCGAGACGATCTTCCCGGGCTGGTACACCCCGCGCACCTGCCACATCCACGTCAAGGTGCACACGGGAGGCGAGAAGGAGGACGGCACCTACGAGGGCGGCAAGGTCAACTACACGGGCCAGCTGTTCTTCGCCGACGACATCGCCGAGGAGATCTTCACCCTCGACCCGTACGCCAAGCACACGGGCTCGTACACCGTCCTCGCCGACGACATGGTCTACGACGGCGGAGGCGCCGCCAGCGGCCTCCTCACCCTCAAGGCTGTCCACAAGAAGGACCCGTCCAAGGGATACAAGGGTTCCCTGACGCTCGGCGTCGACCCGGACGCCGAGAACACCGGCGCCGGCAGCGGCGGAGGCGGCACGCCCCCGAGCGGCGCTCCGAGCGACGCCCCCACGGGTACGCCGCCCGGCGACAGCCCCTCCCCTTCGGCCTCTGCCTCCTCGTAAGGTACGACGATGAAGAGCCGCGAGGACGAGGCACTGGCGCGGGCCGCCGTGGACGCGCTCACCGGGCAACTGGCGCTGGCTCCCAAGCCGGGCCTGCCCGACCCGCGTGACCTCGACGCCCGCACGACCCGCGTGGACCACCGCGCCCTGCGCTGGTCGGCCAGGGCGCTGACCCCCGGCCTCGCGGCGATGGCGGCTTCCGCCCGCCGCACCGGCGAGCCCACTGCCCAACTCCGCGCCGAACTGGGCGCGATCGGCCGCTGCGCCGAACACTCCGTGGCGCTCGCGGGCGGCGGCCACCGGGGTGCCCTGTGGGCGCTGGGTCTCCTGGTCGCGGCGGCGGCCCTGGACCCCCGTGCCGGGGCCCCTGACGTCGCCGCGACCGCGAAGCGCATCGCCGCCCACCCCGACCGCCGCGCCCCGCGCCGACCCTCGCGCGGCTCGTCGATTTCTGCGAAGTACGGCGCGGCCGGCGCGCGGGGCGAGGCGAAGGCCGGATTCCCGCACGTACGGCGGGCGTTGGACACCCTGGCCACCACCCGCGCGGCCGGTGCCACGGAGACACAGGCCCGCCTCGACGCGCTCCTCACCGTGATGTCCACCCTCCAGGACACCGAACTCCTGCACACCGCGGGCCCGTTGGGCCTGCGCCAGGTCCAGGCCGGGGCGCGCGCGGTACTGGAGGCGGGCGGCACGGCCACGGAGGCCGGCTCGGCGGCCCTGGCCGCCCTCGACACCGACCTCCACGCGCGCGCGTGGAGCCCTCGCGGAAGCGCGGGCCTCCTGGCGGGCGCACTGTTCCTGGACTCGCTGCCGGTCGGCCCGCGAACACCGGCCGTCTGACGGTCACTTCACCAACACCGGCCGCCTGACCGTCACTTCACCCGAACCGGCCGCCCACCGCGCCGCCGGTCCCATCGCGTACGACGCCGCCACCGTCGCCCCGCCCAGCAGCAGCCAGCCAGGCGTCCCCCACTCCAGCAGCAGGGACGTCAGCACCAGGGGGCCCATCGTCCTGGCCACGGTCACGCCGGTCCCGAAGAACCCCTGGTACTCGCCCACCCGGTCGACGGGCGCCAGCGCGAAGGACAGCTGCCAGGAACCCGCCGACTGCCCCATCTCGGCGGCCACCTGGAGCACCGCCCCGACCACCAGCGCCCCCGCCGCCACCCACGGCGACGCGCCCGCCGACAGCGCGAACGCCGCGCAGGCCGCCAGCATCACCCAGCCCGAACGCCGCACCACGCGCGTGGCCGACGCGAGCCCAGTGACCCCTCGCGCCGTCCGCACCTGGAAGACCATCACCGCACCGGTGTTGAGCACGAACAGGGCCGAGACCAGCCAGGTCGGCGCCTCGGTCCGCTCGGCGATCCACAGCGGCAGCCCGAGGCTGAGCAGCGGCATCCGCAGCAGCAGCACGGTGTTGAGCAGCGCGACGACGGCATACGGCCGGTCCCGCAGGACGCCGAGACCGCCCGACGTCTTCACCCGGGCGACCCGAACCGACGGCAGCCGCAGCAGCAGCCCCGCACAGACCAGGAAGCTCACCGCGTCCAGCGCGAACACCCCGAGGTACGCCGACCGGGTCCCCGCCCGCAGCGCGAGCCCGCCGAGGCCCGCGCCCACCGCGAGACCGGCGTTCAGCGTCGACTGCAGATGGGCCAGCAGCCCGGTCCGCTCCCCGGCGGACACCAGCCCCGCCAGCAGCGCCTGCCGGGCCGCCGCGAGCCCCGACTGCGCGGACGCGTACCCGCACGCGGCGAGCACGAAGGGCACGAATCCCCGTACAACGAGGAAGGACGCCACCGCGAGCCCGGTCGCCAGCGCCAGCAGCACCGCCGTACCGCGCGGCCCGCGCCGGTCGGCCAGCCGCCCCAGCGGCACGCCCACCAGCGAACCGACGGCCCACGCGAGGGTGAGCCCGAGGCCCACGCGCGCGGGGGCGAGCCCCACGACGTGGGTGAAGTACAGCGCCGAGGTCACGTAGTAGGCGCCGTCACCGACGGAGTTGGTCAACTGAGCCAGTGCGAGGGTGCGTTGCGGACCCGCAGGCGGGACGAGTGAGTTCGTCATGACTACGACGTTAGAAGCTCATTGGGTCTCCGGTGAGACCCAATGGTCACTCCTTTTGTTGGCCCAATTCAGGACCCCTCCAGCACCCGCCCCAAGGCTTCCAAAGCCTCCGGATACACCCGCTCCCGAGGTGTCCCGTACCCCACCACCAGCCCCTGCGGCCGGTCCGCGCCCGCCTCCGCCGTGTGCCAGTGCTCGCCGAGCCGCCCCACCGCGAGCCCCTCCTTCTCGGCCCGCGCCAGCACGGCCTCCTCGTCGGCCACCTCCACCAGCGCGTGCAGCCCGGCCGCGATCCCGCGCACGCTGCTGCGCGCCCCCAGCCGGCCGAGGAGCTGGTCGCGGCGGCGCCGGTAGCGCAGTCGGCACGCGCGCACGTGCCGGTCGTAGGCATGGCTCTCGATCATCTCGGCGAGCGCCAGCTGGCCGATGGTCTCGGTGTGGTGGTCGCTGTGCAGCTTGGCGTCGGCGACCGGGTCGACCAGGTGGGGCGGCAGCACCATCCAGCCGAGCCGTAGCGCGGGCCCGAGCGTCTTGGAGGCGGTGCCCAGGTACGCGACCTGTCCCGGTGCCATCCCCTGGAGCGCGCCCACGGGCTGGCGGTCGTAGCGGAACTCCCCGTCGTAGTCGTCCTCGACGATCAGTCCTCCACGCGCGCGTGCCCAGTCGGTCAGTGCCCGTCTGCGCTCCGGGTGCAGGGTCACGCCGGTCGGGTACTGGTGGGCCGGCGTGACCACCACGGCCGCTGCGTTCCCCAACTCCTCGGCGCGGACGCCCCGTTCGTCGACCCCTACGGGGACCACGGTGCCGCCGTTGTGCCGGACCACCTCCCTGTGGAACGGCAGCCCGGGGTCCTCCATGGCCACCCGGGAACCGTCGAGCACGCGCGTGAGGAGCGCGAGTCCCTGGACGTACCCGGAGGTGATGACGATCCGCTCCGGGGGCGCGATCACCCCGCGCGCCCGCCCCAGGTAGCCCGAGAGCGCTGTGCGCAGTTCGACACGGCCGCGCGGATCGCCGTAGTCGTACGCCAGGGAGGGGGCCGTCGCGATGGCGCGGCGCAGGGAGCGCAGCCAGGCCGCCGCCGGGAACGCGCCGACGTCCGGGCTGCCGGGCCGCAGGTCGAAACGGGGTACACGCGCGCGTGCCGCCGCCCCCGGTGCCTCCGCGTCGACGGAGGGCAGCCGCGCGACCTGGGTGCCCGAGCCCTGGCGCGCGGTCAGATACCCCTCGGCGACGAGCTGGTCGTAGGCCGCCTTCGCGGTGCCCCGGGAGACGCCGAGTTCGGTCGCGAGGCGTCTGGTGGCCGGGAGGCGTGTTCCGGGGGCCAGGCGGCCGTCGCGTACGGCGTCCCGGAGCGCGCGTTCGAGACCGGCACGCCGGCCGCCCTCCGGGTCGGGTTCCAGATGCAGGTCGACGCCGACACCGGACCAGAAGTCGTTCACGGAAAAGCCCTCCCCCTAGGCACATGACTGCCATGCGACCGGCACACGAATGGCCGGGCACCGCACGTGTGCCCGGCCATCAGTCTTGTATCAGTTATCGGCTGTCAGCTCTTGAGGGACGCCATCCAGCGCTCGACCTCGGCCGAGGTCCGGGGCAGGCCGTCGGACAGGTTCCGGTTGCCGTTCCCGGTGACCAGGATGTCGTCCTCGATGCGGACACCGATGCCGCGGTACTCCTCGGGGACGGTCAGGTCGTCCGCCTGGAAGTACAGACCGGGCTCCACCGTCAGGACCATGCCGGGCTCCAACGTGCCCTCCACGTACGTCTCGGTGCGCGCGGCCGCGCAGTCGTGGACGTCCATGCCGAGCATGTGGCCCGTGCCGTGCAGCGTCCAGCGGCGCTGGAGACCAAGCTCCAGGACACGCTCGACCGGGCCCTCGACGAGGCCCCACTCGACGATCTTCTCGGCCAGCACGCGCTGCGCCGCGTCGTGGAAGTCGCGGTACTTGCCGCCCGGCTGCACCGCCGCGATACCGGCCTCCTGGGCCTCGTACACGGCGTCGTAGACCTGCTTCTGGATCTCGCTGAAGCGGCCGTTGACCGGCAGCGTGCGGGTGACGTCGGCGGTGTACAGGGTGTGCGTCTCGACGCCCGCGTCCAGGAGGAGCAGGTCGCCGGAGCGGACCGGGCCGTCGTTGCGCACCCAGTGCAGGGTGGTGGCGTGCGGGCCCGCGGCGCAGATCGAGCCGTAGCCGACGTCGTTGCCCTCGACGCGCGCGCGGAGGAAGAACGTGCCCTCGATGTAGCGCTCGCTGGTCGCCTCGGCCCTGTCGAGGACCTTCACCACGTCCTCGAAGCCGCGGACCGTCGAGTCGACGGCCTTCTGCAGCTCGGCGATCTCGAACTCGTCCTTGACCAGCCGGGCTTCGGAGAGGAAGACCCGCAGCTCCTCGTCGCGCTCGGCGGTGACCTTGTCGGTCAGCGCGGCCTCGATGCCGGCGTCGTGGCCGCGTACGACGCGGACCGGGCCGGTGGCCTCGCGCAGGGCGGCGGCCAGTTCGCGGACGTCGGAGGCGGGGATGCCGTAGAGCGCCTCGGACTCGGTCAGCGAGTGGCGGCGGCCGACCCACAGCTCGCCCTGGCCGGAGAGCCAGAACTCGCCGTTCTCGCGGTCGGAGCGCGGCAGGAGGTAGATCGTCGCCTTGTGGCCCTCGGCTGTGGGCTCCAGGACGAGGACGCCGTCCTCGGTGAGGTTGCCCGTCAGGTACGCGTACTCGACCGACGCCCGGAAGGGGTACTCGGTGTCGTTCGAGCGGGTCTTCAGGTTGCCCGCGGGGATCACCAGGCGCTCGCCCGGGAAGCGCGCGGAGAGCGCGGCGCGGCGGCGGGCGGTGTGCCCGGCCTGTTCGACGGGCCGCAGGTCGTGCAGCTCGGTGTCGGCCCAGCCGGACTTCATGCTCTCGGCCAACTCGTCGGACACGCCCGGGTACAGGCCGTTCTTGCGCTTCTTGATGGGCTCCTCAGGCTCGGTTTCCGGGCCCGCTGCGGTAGCAGCAGGATCCGATACAGCCGGGGTGAGCTCGTCGGCCACGGTCATCCTCCTAGATACGGCACTGGACCCCCTCCATCGTACGGTCGTACGGAAGGGGGCCCAGGGCCGTATGGCCTGTTACACATGGCTTCCGGGCGACTACTCGAAACGGGCCGCCAGGAGGACGACGTCCTCGTCGCTGTCGGCCGTGTCGAGGCCGTCCGGCAGCACGGTCCGCAGCACGTGGTCGGCGATCGCGGCCGGGTCGGCGCGCAGTGCCTTGGGGACGCTCGCCGCCGCCGAGTGCAGACGGGCGAAGGCGCGGTCCATGGGGTCGCCGGTACGGTGCAGCAGCCCGTCCGTGTAGAGCAGCACCGTCTCGCCGGGCTCCGCCTCCAGCTCCACGCTCGGCGCCTCCCAGCAGGCCAGCATGCCCAGCGGCGCGGACACGGAGGTCTCCACGAACTCGGTGCGCCGCTCGCCGACCAGCAGTG
This sequence comes from Streptomyces sp. NPDC050549, assembly GCF_040655035.1. Lineage (NCBI taxonomy): Bacteria > Bacillati > Actinomycetota > Actinomycetes > Kitasatosporales > Streptomycetaceae > Streptomyces > Streptomyces sp. NPDC050549. The sequence goes on along the minus strand of NZ_JBFAJD010000010.1, from coordinate 170,182 downwards.
GCGGGCTGTGTCCTGCGCCGGCCAGGGTGATCTTGCGCAGCGCGGGCTCGCAGTAGGCGAACAGGGCGGTGGCCGAGCGGGCGGGTTCGGTGAGCCTGAGGAGCAGTTCGAGGTCGGACAGGACCGCGACCGGGTCCTCGCCCTCCATCACCGCGTACGCCCGCAGGGACGCCCGGAGCCGGCCCATCGCGGCGATCGCGCTCGGCCCGGAACCGGTCACCGAGCCGACGGCGAGACCGAGCGCGGCGTCCGGCAGCGGCAGCGCGTCGTACCAGTCGCCGCCGCCGCGCGGACCCGTGCGGTGCAGCGCGGCGAGCTGCACACCGGCCACGCGGGGGAGCCGGGACGGCAGCAGCTCCTCGGCGATGGTCGCCACGCACGCGCGCGTGCGCTCGACTTCGAGCAGCCGCGCCAGGTGCTCGGCGGCGAACCGGGCGTACAGGCCGGCGAGATGGCGCTGCCGCTCGACCGGCTCGGCGGGCTCTTCGTAGAGCCACACGGCGGCACCCAGCCGCCCGGCCGCGTCGGTCGCCAGGGGCAGCGCGTAACTCGCCGCGTAGCCCAGGCGCACGGCCACTTCGCGGTGGCGCGGGTCGAGGCAGTCCTCGGCGAACAGGTCGGGGTGGACGACCTCGCCGCCCTCGCCGCCCGGGGCCCCGTCCAGAATCTGGCCGTAGGACATCGCCCCGCGCGGGACGGTCTCGATGTGGCCGAGGTCGGAGCGGTCCAGGCCCAGGCCGATGGTGGTGTGCGGGCCGAGGCCGTCGCCGGGCTCCAGGACGACGAGTCCGCGCGGGGCGCCCACCAGGGCGGCTCCGGCGCGCAGCAGTTCCTGGAGTGCGTCCGCGAGTGCGTCCGTGCGGTTCAGACGTTCCGTGAGTTCGTGGAGGGTCGTGAGGTCGGAGACCCAGCCGGCGAGACGGTCCTGGAGCAGGGCACTTGGCGCGTTCGGAGCGGTTTCCGGCGGATTCTGGACGTTCGAGGAAGGGGCCGGAGGGGTACCGGTGGCGGCAGGCGCGGGCGCGACAGTGTGTGCGGGCGAGGGAACCGTTGAATCGATTCCAGCCACTTTCGGAGGGTGAGGGGCGTTCATGGCGTCCGGCTTTCCGACCGGTGCGTATTGCTCAAAAGCATCGCAAACCCCCATGTCATTCTGCGCCGCTGGCAGTGTCTCCACATGTACACGCACTCGTGAGGGGATGTCCAGCATTGTCCTGCTGGGATTCCTGGTGTCCATGGGTTTCGCGGGGGCATTTCGCTCTCCCCTTGCGGATTGGCAAAGTTGGCTTAAAACTGCATCAGGGGACGGTCCATTGCGGTCGACTGGGCTTGCTCGACGGAGCGTCACAGCGGTCGTGATGGGTACGTACTCGGAGAAGGCCAGGGGTGGCGAGGGCCGCCCGGAACCTGGTGAGGGACCCGGGCGTCTTAACCACCGACGATCGTGCCCCATCCTCCCGTGGCGGAGGCGGAGAGAAATACGCGGGACGGCAAAACGCCAGACTTCGCCACCCCCGCGCCACGCCCATGCTTTTCATGCACGCACGGGTTCCCCTTGCTTCGCGCAGGGGTGTGATGCGCCAACAGGTACGCACAGTGAAGTGATCGACACATGGTGTGATGTGGTCCTCGGTGTTGCCAGCGGTGCAACGGAAAGGAACGAGCGCTCATGCGCGAGATCCTCGGAAAGCGACGCAGGCTCCTGTCCAGGCGAGACAACAGGAGGTCTGAGATGCTCGGCGCGGCCCTGACCTTCGCGACGGAATGGAAATGGCCCGTACTCCCGGGCGTGGCACCGGACCCCCAGGGCCGGGCCCGCTGCGGCTGTCCGGACCCCGAGTGCACGGTTCCCGGCGCCCACCCCTTCGATCCCGGCCTCCTCGCGGCCACCACCGACGCCCGCATGGTGCGCTGGTGGTGGGGCAACCGCCCCGCCGCGCCCATCGTCCTCGCCACCGGCGACAAGGCCCCCTGCGCGGTCAGCCTGCCCGCCCCCGCGGCCGCCCGGGCACTGGCCGCGCTCGACCTCCAGGGCATGCGCCTCGGTCCGGTCGTCGCCGCGCCCACCCGCTGGTCGCTGCTCGTCAAGCCGTACTCCATGGAGCAGTTGGGCGAACTGCTCTACGCCAAGGACCACGTCCCCGGCTCGCTCCGCTTCCACGGCGAGGGCGGCTATCTCGCCCTGCCCCCCTCCGAGACCGGCCAGGGCCAGATCCGCTGGGAGCGCGCACCACTGCCCGGCTCGTCCTCGCCCTGGGTCCCCGATGTCGAGGCCGTGGTGGACGCCGTGGTCGAGGCCCTCACTCGTACGGGTGTGAGCGCCCCCGAGTTGTAGGGGTGTCGGGCGCGCGCGGACCGCGGCGCCCGTGGTTGGTCGTTATCTTCCGCTACATGAACCTTCGTCTGCTCGCCCTCGCGGGCGTCGCGGTGTGCGCGGTCGCGCTGCCGCTGGCCGTGGCGTCCGCGGGACCCGTACGCGACGAGGGTCACGCGGTCGTACGTTCCCTGGTCGACTCCTCCGTCTCCTCCGGCGGGGACGCGAAGGAGCCGTCCGCCCTGCCCTCGCCGGCGCCCGCGCCCACCCGCTCCCCGCTGACGCTCGGCCTGGGGCTGGCCACCGCCGCCCGCTGCGGACCCGAACTCTCCACGCCCGACGGCATCGAGGCGCAGACCTGTGTCATGACGCAGGGCGAGGACACCTGGGCGCGCACCTACTACCGCAACGCGACCGGCGACGACCTGGACGCGGTGCTGAGCCTCATGGGTCCGGCGGACCGCACCGTGCAGATGCACTGCGCCGTCAGCGCCGAGGACGAGCCCTCGCTGTGCGAGACGCCCAGGGAGCACACACGGGGCGATCTGGGGGCCTACACGGCCGTCGCGGAGTTCGCCGCCGGACACGGTGGGCGCGGGCCGCTGTTGCTGCGCTCGGGGAGCAACTCCTCGGCGCCTACGGCGAGTTGACGGACGGCATCGTTCCGTACACGCGGGCCGGGCATGAAAAGACCCGGTTGCTGGCGACGGGGGATGCACCAGCAACCGGGCTACTCGAACGGTAACAAGAGATCGGCGGTTCGCAAATTCGATCTCGGCTATTCGGACACCGACTTCCCTTTCACAACGGGGAGTTGCGACAGGAGTCACCGGAGTGAACAGGCCTGTTGCGGCTGACCGGTCGGTCAGCCGAACCCCTGCGTCCTTCTGTGTGTCAGCTGAGCGTGACCTGCCGGTTGGTGAGGCCGCCGCGCGCGCGACGCTCGTCCGCGGTGAGCGGGGCGTCCGCGGCCAGCGCGGCGGTGAGGCGCTCGGCGAACTCGGCGGCCGGCTTCTCCACGTCGTCCGCGCCGAACCCGCTCGGCAGGTCCCAGACGGGCACGGTGAGACCGTGAGCACGGAAGGACCCCACGAGGCGCGTGCCCTCGCCGAGACCGGAGCGGCCGGCGGCGTGCAGCCGGGCGAGAGCGTCCAGAAGCTGCTCCTCCGGGTACGGCATGACCCAGCGCAGGTGGTTCTTGTCCGGCGTCTCGCACCAGTACGCGGCGTCCACGCCCTGGAGTTTCACGGTCGGGATGGCGGCGGCGTTGGCGCGCTCCAGGGAGGCGGTCACCTCGGGCGACGCGTTCTCCGCCTCCGGAACCCAGAATTCGAAGCCCGTGTGCACAACTGGCTCGAACGCGCCTTCCGGGTCGAGCAGTTCCTGCAGTCGGGGACCGTCGGCCGGGGCGCGGCGGGACTGCACCGGAGTGCCCGGCTCCGCGACCAGGGCGCGCTGGAGGGTGTCGGCGAGGTCGCGGCTGATGTCGCCGGACGCCGTGTCGTTCTGCAGACCGAGCAGCACCGAGCCGTCGTCGCGGCGCAGGGCCGGCCAGGCCATCGGCAGCACCGTGGCGAGCGTGACCGACGGAACCCCTTCGGGGAGGCCGCCCTTCAGGGGCAGCGCGACCGTGGCCGCGGGCACCAGCTCGCGCAGTGCCACCCAGTCGCCCTCGCCGGGCAGCCCCTCGAAGGGCCGCTGCACCAGCTCGGTCACCGCGTGCGCGGCGGCCCGGCCGTGGCACGCCTTGTAGCGGCGGCCGCTGCCGCAGGGGCAGGGCTCGCGGGCACCGACGACCGGGACCTCCGCGTCGCTGAGCTGCGGCCGCTTGGCCGTGGTCTGGGGTCGCTTCTTGGCCATCGTGGGTGTCTCCCGGTTACGGCTCGTCTCGTACGGGCGGGAGCCTAGCCGTTCACGCCATGACCGACGGGAGCCTGTGGACAACCCGGCGACGCGGGTCGGCGACCCGCCTGTGGAAAACCCGTCGCCTGTGGACGGACGCGTCGGTTCTGCGCGGACGGGTCAGTTCTGCTCGGACGCGTCAGTCCAGGTCCTCGTAGGCGTCCGCGTAGCCCAGCCGGGGACCTGCGGAGACCGTCGGGGCTGTGACGCGCGTAGCGAAGTCCTCGCGTCGGCGCGCGGCGTCCGGATCATGAACGTCCTCGTGCACGACCACCCACACCGTGACCTCGCCCCGGGTGTCGTCGCGTACGCCCCAGTCGTCGGCCAGCGCCGTGATGATGTTCAGGCCGCGCCCGCCGTGTGCCGTGACCGACGGGGTGGCCGGAGACGGGCGGGTCGGGCCGCCGCCGTCCGTCACCTCGACCGTGAGCCGCCCGCCCGTGTCCACGCGCCAGGCGCAGCGGACGTCACCGTCACCGGCCAGGGCGTCGCCCAGGGGCCGGCCGTGTTTGCACGCATTGCTCAGAAGTTCGGAAAGGATCAGTACGGCATCGTCGATGACCGCTTCCGACACCCCGCCCGTGCGCAACTGGTCGCGCATGCGATGTCTTGCCTGCCCAACGCCCGCAGGGCCATGGGTCACGGCCATGCTCGACGACGTGGGCACCTCCTGTGCCACCACCAACGCCACCCCCGAGACCTCCTTCGCCCCACGCCACGGTGTGGATGCCCTCTTGGCCTGTACCGGAAACCGGCCAATCCACGTTCAGTGACGCATTCGCAACGATCGAACACGGACCGAACGCGCCGGAGCACTCCCTGTAATCGGGTGGCTTGTTTTCGATGGTGTGGCCGAGTTCGGAGGATGGTGCAGGTGAGGCGCCCGGGTCAAGGGGTGTTTGGCGGTCTTTATGAGGTTCTTTAATGTTCTCTGCCGAGCTGGCTCAGAACGGCCCGCGGGCGGTTGGTGATGATGGCGTCAATGCCCAGGTCAACGCAGAGATCGACGTCCTCGGGCTCGTTGACGGTCCACACATGCACCTGATGACCGGCGTTTTTCAGCCGCTCGATGTACGCAGGGTGATTGCGCACGATCCTGATGGAGGGGCCTGCGATCCGGACACCGGCCGGAAGTCGACCGTCCCGGAGGCGCGGCGAGAGGAACTGCAACAGGTAGACCGTGGGCAGCGTCGGGGACGCGGCCCGCACCCGGTGCAAAGATCGCGCCGAGAAACTCATGACCCGTACCGGGGAGTCGGCGGCGGAGGCCGGGGCGTCCAGCCCGAAGCGCTTCAGAAGCACCAGCAGCCGTTCCTCGACCTGCCCCGCCCAGCGCGTCGGATGCTTCGTCTCGATGGCCAGCTCCACCCGCCGGCCCGCGTCCGCGACGAGTTCGAGCAGCCGCTCCAGGGTGAGCACGGAGGTGTCCTCGTGGTCCTCCGGAAGGTGCAGCCAGTCCGGCTCCTCGTCCCGCGTCTTCCAGGAGTCGCGGGACAGGTCGCGGCTCTTCCAGGAACCGAAGTCGAGGGCGGCCAGATCGGCGAGCTCCAGCGCCGAGACCGCTCCGCGTCCGTTCGACGTACGGTTGACGCGTCGGTCGTGGACGCAGACGAGATGGCCGTCGGCGGTCAGTCGTACATCGCACTCAAGCGCGTCCGCGCCGTCCTCGATCGCCTTCTTGTAGGCGGCGAGGGTGTGTTCGGGGGCCTCTTCGGAGGCTCCGCGGTGGGCGACGACTTGGATCCGGTGCTGCCGTGCGTGGGTCACCGCGTCATGGTGCCACCGCAAAGGGGTACACGTGGAACCGAAAAGGCGTAGGTATGCGCCTTTTCGGTGCCTATGACCGCTTATAAAGGATCGCCATGGACCCACAGGCACCGCTTATGGTGCCCTGACGTCCGGTGGGAAAAGCTGACGGCATACAAAAGCACCAGCACAGCTGTTTCGCGCCGGACCGTCGACAAGCGTGAACGAGTGTGACCGCATGCTTCCGAGAACAACAGCCGTGGACCGAGGAGAAGAGCTGTGAGCACCGAGAACGAGGGCACTGAGGTACCCCCGGCCCCGTCTGCACCTCCTGTGCCGGTGGAATCTCCCGCAGCTTCCCCGCAGGCGGCTGCGTCCGAGGGGAGCGCGCCCACCACGCAGCTCCCCCCGGTGCCTCCGAGCGCCCCGCAGGAAGCACCGCACGCCGGGCACACACCCGCGTACGGCGCCGCGCCGCAGGCATCCGGCCCCGAGAACACGGGATCCGCTCCCGACGCCGCCTGGCCGCCCCCGCCCACCACACCGTCGTACGCCGACGGAGGCACCGCCGCGGGCGCGTACGGCGGCGAGGGCGTGGGCGGCTACGGCGGTGACGGATACGGCGGTGACGGTGCGTCCGGTGCGGGTGGCTACGGCGGTGACGGCGCGGGCGGCTGGGGCACCCCGTACCAGCAGCAGCCGGCGCCCAAGAAGTCCGGTGGCGGACGCGGCGGGCTGATCGCCGCCGTCCTGATCGCCGCGCTGGTCGCGGGTGGCCTGGGCGGTGGCCTCGGTTACACCCTGGCCAAGGACAACGACAACAACAGCAACTCCACCACCGTCTCCGCCGACACCGGCAGCAGCGCCTCCGTCAAGCGCGACCCGGGCACCATCGCCGGGGTGGCCGCCAAGTCCCTGCCCAGCACGGTCACCATCGAGGCCGAGAGCACCAGCGGCGAGGGCGGCACCGGCACGGGCTTCGTCTTCGACACCCAGGGCCACATCGTCACCAACAACCACGTCGTCGCCGACGCGGTCGACGGTGGCAAGCTCACGGCGACCTTCCCGAACGGCAAGAAGTACGACGCCGAGATCGTCGGCCACGCCCAGGGCTACGACGTCGCGGTCATCAAGCTCAAGAACGCCCCCACCGACCTCAAGCCGCTCGCCCTCGGCGACTCGGACAAGGTGGCCGTGGGCGACGAGACCATTGCCATCGGCGCCCCCTTCGGCCTGTCCAACACGGTGACCACGGGCATCATCAGCGCCAAGAACCGCCCGGTCGCCTCCAGCGACGGCAGCTCCACCAGCAAGGCGTCCTACATGAGCGCCCTGCAGACCGACGCCTCCATCAACCCCGGCAACTCGGGCGGCCCGCTGCTCGACGCCCAGGGCGCGGTCATCGGCATCAACTCCGCGATCCAGTCGACCAGCAGCGGCGGCCTCAGCGGCAGCAGCCAGTCCGGCTCGATCGGCCTCGGCTTCGCCATCCCGATCAACCAGGCGAAGTACGTCGCCCAGCAGCTGATCAAGACCGGCAAGCCGGTGTACGCCAAGATCGGCGCCTCCGTCTCCCTGGAGGACAGCACCGCGGGCGCGACGATCACCACCGGCTCCTCCGCGGTCGAGGCCGGCGGCCCCGCCGCCAAGGCGGGTCTCAAGGCCGGCGACGTCATCACCAAGCTCGACGACTCGGTGATCGACAGCGGCCCGACCCTCATCGGCGAGATCTGGACCCACAAGCCGGGCGACAAGGTCACGATCACGTACAAGCGCGGCGGCACGGAGCACACCACGGAACTGACCCTGGGGTCACGGGTCGGCGACAGCTGACACACACGGCGGCAGACGTTCGACCGGCGGGCCGGGCAGGGGTTTCCCTGCCCGGCCCGCCCGTTTTCCGCCCCCTCCCTCCACCGGCGCGTGCACACCGCGGGAACCGGATTCCTCCCTGCGGCGAAGTACGGGTGAAAGCCCAATCTTCATCAGCGTGTTCGCATGGACGAGAGGAGCCCCGATGACCGTCGAACCAGGCATCAGGGTGGGGCAGGACAGTGACGCCCCGACGAGTGACGCCTCGGTGATCGAACGGTCCTGGGACGAGCCCGAGGCATTCGCCGCGCTCTTCGACCGCCACGCCGACTCGGTGCACCGTTACGCGGCGCGCCGGCTCGGCCCGGAGGTGGCCGAGGACCTGATGGCGGAGACGTTCACCATCGCGTTCCAGCAGCGCTTCCGCTACAACACGGAACTGGCCGACGCCCGCCCGTGGTTGTTCGGCATCGCGACCAACCTCGTGGGCCGGCACCGGCGCGCCGAGGCCCGGCGGCTGAAGGCGATCGGCCGGCTGCCGTCAACCGCCCCCGCCGACGGTTCCGAGGACGCGGTCGCCGACCGGGTGGCCGCGCGGGTCAGCGCACAGGCCGTACGCGGCGAACCGGCCCTGGGCATGGCCCGGTTGCCCGCCCGCCACCGGGACGTGCTGCTGCTGGTCGCGTGGGCCGACCTGGGCTACGAGGAGGTCGCCCGCGCCCTGGAAATACCGGTGGGAACGGTCAGGTCACGGCTGCACAGGGCCCGCAGAAAACTTCGCGATGCATTGGGCGGATCCGATCCGACAACCCTCCGAGAGGAATCCGACGTTGAGGAATCCGACGTTGAGGAATCCGACGATGAATGAGATGCGGCTCCTGAGGGAGTGGGACGCGGAAGCGCCCCCGCTCACGGACCACGCACGCGCGCGTGCCCGCCTCCGCCTGCACGAGGCGATGACCGCGCCCGCCACCCCCGTGGCCGTCGGTCGACGCCCGTTGCTGCGCATCGCGGTGGCCGGCGTCGCGACGGCGGCGGTCGCCACGACCGTGCTGGTCGCCAACGACTCCTCGCCCCGCACCCAGCCGGTGAGCGCGACCACCGTGCTCCAGGGGGCGGCGGCCGAGGAACGCAGACTGGAGAAGCCGATCGCCGCACGCGACGACCAGTTCATCTACACCAAGGAGGTCATCAAGGAGACCCCCGTCGGGGGCGGCCCGACCCGGACGTACGTCGACGAGAACTGGAACTCGGTCGACGGCTCCAAGAGGTCGTACGTCAGCGAACTCGGCCACAAGCAGTGGGTCCCGGTGTACGGGCCGGGCCAGAGCACCTGGCCGCCGAGCAAGTGGACCGAGCTGAAGCTGATGCCCACCGATCCGCGCAAACTCGCGATCGACCTGCGGGACATGGGCGGAAAGCCGGACTACAGCAAGCCGATGAAGCCGGGCGACTGGCCGATGGTCCAGTACTTCCTCTCCGGCCTGCTCCGCACGCCCGTCCTGCCGCAGGGACTGCGCTCCGCCGCCTACGAGGCGCTCGCCACCGTCCCCGGCATCAAGGTCGTACCCGGCCAGAAGGACGCCGACGGCCGCGTGGGCATCGGCATCCGCTTCGTGCCCGGCCCGGGAACGTCCCGGTCACCGCTCCTGGTCTTCGACGCGAAGACATACCGGTACCTCGGCATGCGCGATCAGCGGACGGCCGGTGGGAAGACGTACGAACAGTGGTCGTACGTCGCGGCGAGCGGTGTGGTGGACCGGATGATGGAGCGGCCGTAGCGAGGTGACGCGCAGGTCGCAGGGGGGTGTCGCTCAGTGGGCGGCGCCCCCGCCACCATGAGCCATGCGACCGGAGGACTGGCATCTCACCCATGACGCCGACGAATTCCTCGCCCGGGCCGGGGAGTTCCTGCGCTCACGACCCGCAGAGCACACCATGGCGCTCACGACGATCGAGAAGATCCGAAAGCGCGGAGTGAGCACATCCGGCGTCGAGGCCCCGCTGTTCGGCCGACTGGAACGAGGGGGCGAGGTGCACGCGGCCTTCTGCCGAGTGACCGCCCACCGCCACCTGAACCCCACCTCGCTCACCCCCGGGCAGGCCGACACCCTCGCCGCACGCCTGGTACGGCTCGGCCAACCGCTCTCGGGCGTCATCGCGGACCACGACACGGCCGACGCGTTCGCACGGGCTTGGCAGTTGCACACGGGTGCGAGGTCGGTACGCACCTGGGGTGCCCGTCTCCACCGCCTCGGCACACTCACCCCACCCCGGCCGACCCCAGAAGGCCGGTGCCGAGTCGCGGGCGAGCAGGACCGTGAGCAAGTCGTGCGCTGGTGCCGCGAGTTCTGCGTAGACGTCGGCGAGACCGTCTCCATTGCCCTCATCGACGCCGGCTCCTGGACCACCTCGCGCTTCGGCGACAGACACTTCACCCTCTGGGAGACCCCGGACGGCACCCTCACCTCCATGGCCGCCGTGACTTCGATGACCGCCGACATGGTCAGGGTGGACCCCGTCTACACCCCGGCCCTCCTCCGGGGCCACGGCTACGCGGGCGCCGTGACGGCCGAGCTGAGCAGAGCCGCGCCGACCGCGGGCGCGACGGACGTCGTCCTGTTCGCCGACCCGGCCAACGCCACGAGCAGCGCCCTCTACCGACGGATCGGGTTCGTACCGGTCGGGGACTTCATCGGCTACGAATTCACCGGGTACGACTTCACGGGTGCGGCGTAGGAGTAGCTCCACGGGATGCCTCCAGCAGGACCACGCCACCTGCGCACCCCCGATGCCGGTACGCTGTACCCGCTCCGTCCCTGGTGGGCGGCAGTGCAGGTGGGTTGCCCGAGCGGCCTAAGGGAACGGTCTTGAAAACCGTCGTCGCAGCGATGTGACCGTGGGTTCAAATCCCACACCCACCGCCGGACGAGAGCCTCTGACCAGCTAAAACGGTCGGGGGCTCTCGCCGTTTCCGCTCGCTGTGAGTACCCGTCATTCACCGTTGCTTTCCGTTGCTCCCCGGGCGACCAGGGATGTCAGGGGCATGGTCACCCCTCGTCATTCAGGCACACGAACTCATGAGCGGGAATGACGGGCTCGCCGGGTGTCGGGTCTATGGCGCCGATCCTGATGGTCACGGTCGCCACGGGGATCGCGGAGTTCGCTGCCTTCGGGTGCATCAAACGCCAACGGTGCCTGGGCGGGACCTTCTTCGCCGGCAACTCGAATGTTGCCAGCTCGACCCAACGGTCGTAGTTGGTGGGGTAGCAACGTACCGGTGCGTGGCACTGTGGGCAGATGCGGGGCTCGATTCATTCCCGTTCATCCGGGTCGGACTCGGGGTTCGGTGCCGCTGTGGCGCCCTCGCACTCGGCCAGCTCGTTGGCGACCTTGTTCCAGCACCTGTCGCAGAGGTCGGCCGACAGGGGAATGATCCGTCCGCGCTCACGAACATCGGGCCCGTTCGAGGAGCACAACAGGCACTCAGGCCGGCTGACACCGTGGGGAACCGCCATTTTCCGAGTGTGAGTGCCCGGTACATCATTCAAACAGAGCGCCTTTCGGCCTTATTCGCCAAAGTCGCACTTCAGTGTCCTGATCAGTGTGCAGGTGCCACTACCGCCTCAAAACACCACATACCCCAGCTTCCTTGCACTCATCGTGGTGTTGGTAAGGGGCGCCCTCAATTGAGGACGCCCCTTACGGGCGTTGGTCGTGTGGCCATCACGCGCCGCGCTCCGGTCTCACCCCCGCCGCCCCGTCATCCGTGCCGCCGAAGCGATCGTCGCCCGTGCCTCCCGTTCCGACAGGCCCGTGCCCAGGGCGGCCTCGACCAGGGGCTCGACGAGTGCCGGGCCGATGTCGTTCTCGTAGGCGCGGCAGGCCGCCCAGAAGAGGCGGGTGTTGCGTTGGCCCTCATGGGCCGCGAGGACGAACTGGACGAGGCCCTGGCCGTGTTGGCCGGTCGAGGTGGGGGTGGGGTGGTCGGTGCGCGGTGGGGGGAGGAGCAGGCGAAGGAGTGAGGGCGGGCAGGGGGCCGGTGCGAGGTGGGCCGTTGCGGGCGCGGCGCCGTAGAAGCCGTGTTCGGTGCGGGAGCCGGGGCCTACGAGGTAGCCGCCGGCGCCGCGGATATCGATGCCGGGGGCGAGGCGGCCCGCGGAGTTGGGGACGATCACGTCGGGTGGGCCGGTGAGCCAGAGGTGCCGGCCGCCGCTGGGGGTCAGGACGACGACTGTCTCGGGGATCGTGAACAGGTGGCGGAGGGCCAGTTCGCGCAGGGCGGAGGACGAGTCCGTACCGGATTTGGTGTCCAGGTCGACGCCGATCAGGTGGTGCGGTGGCAGTCCGCACGCGATGCCGTAGCCGGTGGCCCAGGGGGCGGCGGCGAACAGTTCGCGGATGCGTGCCGGGTCGGTGGAGGCGTCGTAGACCCCGTGGCCGAACAGTCCGCACTCGCCGTGGCAGGGCGGTCCTGCGGTGCCTGTCGCGCCCACCAGGTCGGTGTCGTCGCGGTGCGGCGAGCGCAGGGCCGGGAGTTTTGTTCGGGACAGGGGGATCACGGCCAGTCCGCGTTCGGCGGCTGACAGGGCGTGTGCGAGGGCCAGCGTGGTGGCCTGCCGGTCGATGGTGGCCATGGATCCATGTTCGTACGAGTGTTCGAAAAAGGGAAGAGGGGGTGGCGGTGACGCGCCCGGGAGGGGGCGGTTGCCGGGAAATGTGGCGGAACGCTTCGCCTCTTGTGTGGCCCAGGGCGGGATGTCCGTACCACCCTGAACTGCGGCTTTGGTGGAGTCAAAGGGGTTTATCGACTTGTCATCACGCTTCAGGGGGAATAACCGCTTCCGGCCTGGTTCGCCGGGGATTCGGTGGGCAACTCTGGTCTCGCGACGTCGTGCACCACACCAGGGCGGTAGGCCAACTGCCCTGGTAGAAGCCGTACTTGAAGCCGTACTTCATGTGCGTCCGGCTCAGCAGGCCGCCACGCACTCTGTTCTGGAGGAACAACATGGCAAGCATCCGTACCGCCCGCGTCATCGCCGCCGTCTCCGCCCTCCCGCTCGCAGCCGCCCTCTTCACCGGCGTCGCGGCGGCGGACAACGGCGCCATCGCGGGCAACGGATCGAACGCGGGTGTGGCGACCGTCAGCGGCAGCGGGGTCGGGCACGACAACAAGGGCAACTCGTCCACCACACAGCAGCAGGCGGTCGGCTCGGGGGCCTCGAACCAGAGCAACACCGCCCAGGTCAACGGATCCGCGTTCACCGCCATCAACCAGGGAAACTCGAACGTCGCCGTCAACTTCGCCAACTTCTGGTAGCCGCGCCCGACGACTTCCGTGCGGGGATGCGCGGAGGCGTCTGAGGGTGTGTGAGGTGTGCTCTGTGGGGTCGTAACGCGTCTGTGCGGTGGTGCTTCGGTGCCACCGCACAGACGTTTTCGCGTGCCGCACAGACGTTTTCGCGTGCCGCGCGGACGTTTTCGCGCGCCACGCGCGCGCGGCCGGGCGGCAGTGCGCCTGTGCACTGACGACCTTGACAGTCCACGGCATCTGACGGACAGTCAGAAACCATCGTCCGTACGGCTGAGGCTGTGACTCCGTACGGCTACGACGACCCGGAGGTCCGCGTCGTGCACCTCGCCCCCACCCCTCGCCAGCAGCGGTTGCGTGCCGAACTCCGGGCGTACTTCGCCGCGTTGATGCCGGACGGACCACCCCGCGCGGACGACCCCCAGGGACAGCGGGCGTTGCTGCGCCGGATCGGCGGCGACGGGTGGCTCGGGCTCGGCTGGCCGGTCGAGTACGGCGGTCAAGGGCGCGGCGCGGACGAGCAGTTCGTGTTCTTCGACGAGGCCTACCGGGCGAACGCGCCCGTCTCGATGGTCACCCTGAACACCGTGGGGCCGACGCTCATGAAGTACGGCAGCGATGCGCAGAAGGCCGCCTTCCTGCCGGGCATCCTGCGCGGGGAACTCGTCTTCGCGATCGGCTACAGCGAACCGTCGGCGGGCACGGACCTCGCGTCGTTGCGGACCCGGGCCGTACGCGACGGTCAGGGCTGGCTGATCGACGGGCAGAAGATCTTCACCTCCAACGCCCACAACGCCGACTGGATCTGGCTCGCCTGCCGCACCGACCCCGAGGCCCCCAAACACCGCGGCATCTCGATCATCCTCGTCCCGACCGACGCGCCCGGCTTCTCCTGGACCCCGATCGACACGGTGGGCGGGCAGCGGACGACGGCCACGTACTACGACGGTGTCCGCGTGCCGGCGGCCAACCTGGTCGGCGCGGAGAACGAGGGCTGGTCTCTCATCACCAACCAGCTCAACCACGAGCGGGTCGCCCTCGCCGCGACCGGCATGCAGGCCGAGGACTTCTACACGGCCGCGCTGACCGCCGCCCGCACACCCGATCCGGTGACGGGCAGGCGCCGGGCCGACGAGCCGTGGGTGCGGGCGCAGTTGGCCGAGGCGCACGCCCGGCTGGCGGCGACCCGCCTGCTCAACTGGCGGTTGGTGGGTGACGTGGGAGCGGGCCGACTGGCGCCCGGCGACGCGAGCGGCGTGAAAGTCGTGGGAACCGAATCGACGGTGGCGGTGTACCAGATATGTCAGCACGTCGCCGGAGCGGACGGCGGGCCGGCCGGGCCAGGCGGGTCAACCGGACTGACGGGACTGACGGGACTGGTGCGTTCGGGTTCGCCGGGTGTCTTCGGAGACGGCGAGCTGGAGCGGTTGAACAGAGCGGCGCAGATCAACACGTTCGGGGGCGGGGTGAGCGAGGTGCAGCGGGAGATCGTTGCCACGATGCGGCTCGGGATGGCCAGGGGGCGGCGGTGACGGGGGAGACGGTGGTGAGTGCGGTGGTCGATGAGCTGGGGGCGCGGCTCAAGGCGTACGAAGGGCGTCCGGCCGCCGTCGCGGGCACCGGCAAGGACCCCGTCAACGAGCCGATGATCCGGCACTGGTGCGAGGCGATGGGCGACACGAATCCGGCGTACGCCGGCCCGGACGCCGTCGCCCCGCCCACCATGCTCCAGGCCTGGACCATGGGCGGCCTCTCCGGGCATTCGGGACGCACGGGGGCCTACGACGAGCTGTTCGACCTGCTCGACGAGGCGGGCTGCACCTCGGTGGTCGCCACCGACTGCGAGCAGGAGTATCTACGGCCCCTGCGGCCGGGGGACGAGGTCACCTTCGACGCGGTGATCGAGTCGGTCTCGGACCGCAAGACGACGAAGCTGGGCACGGGGTACTTCGTCACGACGCGCATGGACGTGCGGGTGGGCCAGGACCTCGTCGGCACCCACCGCTTCCGCATCCTGAAGTACGCCCCCGCACGGCAGAAGCAGAAGAGGCAGCAGGAAGAGAAACCGGCTCGCGCCCGCCGCCCCCGTCCCGTGGTCAACCGCGACAACGCCGGCTTCTGGGAGGGCGTGGAGCGGCATCAACTCCTCATCCAGCGCTGCACGAGCTGCGGGACGCTGCGCCACCCCTGGTTGCCGGGCTGCAACACCTGTGGCGGCCCGGACTGGGACACCGTCGAGGCGAGCGGCGACGGGACCGTCTACTCGTACGTGGTGATGCACCACCCGCCCTTCCCCGCCTTCGATCCTCCCTATGCCGTCGGGCTGATCGAACTCGCCGAGGGCGTGCGGATCGTGAGCAACGTGGTGGGGATGCCGTACGACAAAGTGCGCGTCGGGCTGCCGGTACGGCTCGAATTCCGGCGCTACGACGACGATGAGGACGATCCGCTGGTGCTCCCCGTCTTCCGGGTCCAGGAAGGCCGAGAGGGCCGAGAGGGCGGGGTGGGCTGACATGGACTTCACCCCCACGGAGGAACAGGTGGCGGCCCGTGACCTCGCCGCCCGGATCTTCGGTGACCTCGCGACTCCCGAGCGGCTCACGGCGGCCGGGACGAGCAGCGACCCCGAGCTGTGGAAGGCGCTGTGTGCCGCCGGACTGGTGGGCGCCGTCGGGGAGTTGGGCCTGCTCGGCCTCGTCCTCCTCCTGGAGGAGCAGGGGCGGACGACGGCCCAGGTGCCCTTCGCCTCGACGTGCGTGTACGGGCTGCTGGCGGTGGCGGCGCACGGTTCCCGCGAGCAGCGGGAGCGGTTGTTGCCGGGCATCGAGGACGGATCGGTGGTGGTGTGCGGGGCGTTTCCGGCGCAGGGAGGTGTACGGGCGGCGGGCGAGTGGCGTGGCGGTGAACGGGCCTCCGCGCAGGGTGAGTTGACCGGCACGGTCCCTGTTGTCCCCTGGCTGCGTGACGCCACGCATGTCCTTGTCGCCGACGATCTCGGGGAGTTGTGGCTGACGCCGGTCACGGACGCGACCCACGTCGAACCGGTCGAGCTGACCGCACCCTGGTCGGCGGGGCGGCTGACACTGGACGGCACGCCGGCGGAACGGCTCGGTGCCACGGAGGCCCGTGCCGACGGTCTGACCCCCGCACGTGCCGATGTTCGCGTGACGGCCCACGCCGACGTCCTCGCCACCGCCCGTACCGCCTTCGCCGGTCTCCAGGCCGGGGTCTGCGCGGGGTCGCTCGCGCGGGCCGTGGCACATGTCGACGCGCGGGAGCAGTTCGGGCGTCCGCTGGCCACCCGGCAGGCGGTCCAACTCCGGGCCGCCGACGCGTACATGGACATCGAGGCGATACGGGTGACGGCGTACGAGGCGGCCTGGCGGCGCGACGCGGGCCTGCCGTACGCCACGCACGCGCTGACCGCGGCCTGGTGGGCGTCCGAAGCGGGTCGGCGAGTCGTCGACACGGGTCAGCATCTGCACGGAGGTGCGGGAGCGGACCTGGACCATCCGGTCCACCGGCACTTCCTCTGGGGACGCCAGTTGGACGCGTACCTGGGCTGTGGGGCCGAAGTGCTCCAGGAACTGGGGGAGTTGATCGTGAACGAGGAGGCGCAGCCATGAGGGCAGGAGGCGTGGCCGTGGCCGTGAGCGTGGGGCAGGAGTTGCCCCCGCTCGAAATCGAGATCACCCGCACGCTGATCGTCGCCGGAGCGATCGCCTCCCGTGATTACCAGGACGTGCACCACGACGCGGAGTTGGCGCGGCTGAAGGGCTCCCCCGACATCTTCATGAACATCCTGACGACGAACGGCCTGGTCGGCCGCTACATCACGGACCACTTCGGCCCGCGAGCCGTCCTCCGCAAGGTCGCCATACGGCTCGGCGCTCCCAACTACCCCGGCGACACCATGGTGTTGACCGGGAGAGTCGAGGAGACGGACGGCGACACGGCGACAGTGCGCGTACTCGGGACGAACGGCATCGGCAGACATGTGACCGGCACGGTCGTGGTCACGGTCGCCGTACCGACGGCGACGGAGGCCGGGGCATGAGCGCCCGCACCCGCGACACCCTCGGCGGACGGGCCGCGATCGTCGGTATCGGGGCCACGGAGTTCTCCAAGGACTCGGGGCGCAGCGAACTGCGGCTGGCCGTGGAGGCGGTGCGGGCGGCGCTGGACGACGCGGGGCTGACACCGGCGGACGTGGACGGGATGGTGACGTTCACGATGGACACCAACCCGGAGATCACCGTCGCCCAGGCCTGCGGGATCGGCGAGCTGTCCTTCTTCTCCCGGGTCCACTACGGCGGCGGCGCGGCCTGTGCGACCGTCCAGCAGGCGGCGCTCGCGGTGGCGGCGGGGGTCGCCGAGGTGGTGGTCTGCTACCGCGCCTTCAACGAGCGGTCGGGGCGCAGATTCGGCTCGGGCGTCACGCACCGGGAGCCGTCGGCGGAGGGCGCGGCGCTCGGCTGGTCGCTGCCGTTCGGGCTGCTCACCCCGGCGTCGTGGGTGGCGATGGCGGCGCAGCGGTATCTGCACACGTACGGCCTCACACCCGAGGTGTTCGGTCAGGTGGCGGTCGCGGACCGCAAGTACGCGGCGACCAACCCGGCGGCGTACTTCCACGGCAGACCGATCACCCTCGCCGAGCACGCGGCCTCGCGCTGGATAGTGGAGCCGCTGCGGCTGCTGGACTGCTGCCAGGAGACGGACGGCGCGCAGGCGATCGTCGTCACGTCGGTGGAGCGGGCCCGTGACCTGCCGCGCCCGCCGGCGATCGTAGCGGCGGCGGCCCAGGGCGCCGGTCGGGCGCAGGAACAGATGACCAGCTTCTACCGCGACGACCTGACCGGCCTTCCGGAGATGGGCGTGGTCGCACGGCAGCTATGGCGGACGGCGGGGCTCGGGCCGGACGACATGGACGTGGCGATCCTGTACGACCACTTCACGCCGTTCGTGCTGATGCAGCTGGAGGAGTTCGGGTTCTGCGGAAAGGGAGAGGCGGCAGACTTCGTGGCCGAGGAGCGGGTGCCGATCAACACGCACGGGGGACAGCTCGGGGAGGCGTATCTGCACGGGATGAACGGAATCGCGGAAGGCGTGAGACAACTGCGAGGCACCGCAGTGAACCGGATACCGGGGGCCGACCGGGTACTGGTCACGGCGGGTACCGGGGTACCGACATCCGGGCTGATCCTCACCACCGACGCCTGAGCCCCGGCCCACCGCAGCCAACCGAGCCTGACGCGCCCCGGACAACCGACTCCGGACGACCGACTCCGGACGACCGACTCCGGACGACCGACTCCGGACGACCGACTCCGGACAACCGAGCCCCCGAGCAACCCACAGCGTCGACCCCCGCAGGGTCCTGCCCCCAGAGGGGACCCGCAACGCCAGCCCCCGCAGGGTCCTGCCCCCAGAGGGGACCCGCAACGCCAGCCCCTCGCCCAGCTCACCCCCAGGGGTAAACCCGCAGTACGTCCTGGTTGCTCGTCCACCTTCAGGAGGTGGAGCCAGCCCCACCACTACAACCTGAGGCGGAGTCTGCTTCGGGACCTGCGGCCGATCCGCCGAAGCAGCGATCGCTCATAGCGTGGAGCCATGACCACAGCCGTCTGCACCAGCGCTTCGAACGCCGTCGCACGGGCCGCCGAACGGGCCGACGCTCTGACCACGACACGGCCCGGCACCCGCCCCGCGGCGCGCCCCGCCGTACGCCCGGCCGCCCGTCCCGCCACCCGGCCCGCGGCTCGGTCTGCGCAGATCCAGCCGACCGCGACCGCTGCCGCCACTGCCCTCACGTACCCCTCGTTCTCGTCGTACATGAGGGCCAGGCAGCCGGTGCTGCTGCGGACCGCGCGGTCGCTGACCGCGAATCCTTCCGACGCCGAGGACCTGCTGCAGACTGCGCTGACCAAGACGTATGTCGCCTGGGAGCGGATCGAGGACCACCGGGCGCTGGACGGCTATGTGCGCCGGGCACTGCTGAACACGCGGACCTCGCAGTGGCGCAAGCGCAAGGTCGACGAGTTCGCGTGCGAGGAGCTGCCCGAGCCGGAGCCGGGCGGCGGCGCGGAGGACCCGGCCGAGCAGCAGGCGCTGCACGACGCGATGTGGCGGGCGATCGCGAAGCTGCCGGACCGGCAGCGGGCGATGGTCGTCCTCAGGTACTACGAGGACCTCAGCGAGGTGCAGACGGCCGAGGTGCTCGGGGTGTCCGTGGGTACGGTGAAGTCGGCGGTGTCGCGGGCACTGGGGAAGCTGCGCGAGGATCCGGAGCTGGTTCTCGTACGGTAGGACCCGGACAGGTCGAGTGATCGATCACCCGTCCCTAGTGACATACCGTGCGGTATGTGCGCAGAATCAGCGCAACCCTTACTACCGCGTAGGCAATGTCGCCCCGGGAGGACGCCGTGCTGAGCACCATGCAGGACGTACCGCTGTTGATCTCCAGGATCCTGACCCACGGGTCGACGGTCCACGGAACATCGCAGGTCATCAGCTGGACCGGTGAGGGAGAGCCGGAGCGCCGTTCCTTCGCGGAGATCGGTGCCCGGGCGGCCCAGCTCGCCCACGCCCTGCGCGAGGACCTGGGTGTGGCGGACGGCGAACGCACGGCGACCTTCATGTGGAACAACGCCGTCCATGTCGAGGCCTACTTCGCGATCCCCGCCATGGGCGCGGTGCTGCACACCCTCAACCTCCGTCTTCCGGCCGACCAGTTGGCGTGGATCGTCAACCACGCGGCCGACCGGGTGGTGATCGTCAACGGTTCGCTGATCCCGCTGCTCGTACCCCTGCTGCCCAAGCTGCCGACGGTCGAGCATGTCGTCGTCTCCGGACCCGGCGACCGCAGCCCGCTGGACGGCACTTCCGTGCGCGTGCACGAGTACGAGGACCTGATCGCCGGCAAGCCGACCACGTACGACTGGCCCGAGCTGGACGAACGCCAGGCCGCCGCGATGTGCTACACCTCCGGGACCACGGGCGACCCCAAGGGTGTGGTGTTCAGCCACCGTTCGATCTACCTGCACTCCATGCAGGTCAACATGACCCAGTCGATGGGGCTCACGGACCAGGACACCTCACTGGTCGTAGTGCCCCAATTCCATGTAAACGCCTGGGGTTTGCCGCACGCCACCTTCATGACCGGCGTGAACATGCTGATGCCGGACCGCTTCCTGCAGCCCGCGCCGCTCGCCGAGATGATCGAGAGCCAGCGCCCGACGCACGCGGCGGCCGTGCCCACCATCTGGCAGGGCCTGCTCGCCGAACTGACCGCCAAGCCGCGCGACGTCTCCTCCCTCACCCAGGTCACCATCGGCGGCTCGGCCTGCCCGCCCGCCCTCATGGAGGCCTTCGACAGGCTGGGCATGCGGGTCTGCCACGCCTGGGGCATGACGGAGACGTCCCCGCTGGGTACGGTCTCGCGCCCGCCGGCCGAGGCGGTCGGCACGGAGCGGGAGTTCGAGTACCGGCTGACGCAGGGCCGTTTCCCGGCGAGCGTCGAGGCCCGCCTCACCGGTCCCGGCGGCGAGCGGCTCCCCTTCGACGGCGAGTCGGCGGGCGAGCTGGAGGTGCGCGGCCCCTGGGTCGCCGGCGCCTACTACAACGGCCCCGACGCCGAACCCCTGCGCCCCGCCGACAAGTTCAGCGAGGACGGCTGGCTCAAGACCGGCGACGTCGGCACGATCTCCCCCGACGGCTTCCTCACCCTCACCGACCGCGCCAAGGACGTCATCAAGTCCGGCGGCGAGTGGATCTCCTCCGTCGACCTGGAGAACGCCCTGATGTCCCACCCGGACGTCACCGAGGCCGCCGTGGTCGCCGTACCGGACGAGAAATGGGGCGAGCGCCCGCTGGCGACGGTCGTCCTGCGGGAGGGCTCCACCGCCGACTTCGAGTCCCTGCGCGCGTTCCTCGCCGAGGCCGGGAAGATCGCCAAGTGGCAGCTCCCCGAACGCTGGACGATCGTCGAGGCGGTCCCGAAGACGAGCGTCGGCAAGTTCGACAAGAAGGTACTGCGCAGGCGCTACGCCGACGGCGACCTGGATGTCACCGAGCTCTGACGGCTGCCCGGACTGCTCGGCCGGTAGCCGGTGATCCCCACCGGCTACCGGCCGAGCGGGCCGACGAACCGGTCCAGCCGGGAGACGACCTTCCGCAGTACGTCGACCGACCCCTCGGCGTCGTCCTTGAGCTCCAGCGAGTGGTCCGCCGAGGGAATCTCAAGAACCTCGTGCTGCCGCAGGGACGCGGCGACCCGCGAGTCCCACAGCTTGTCGGCACCGCCGCCGACGAGAAGGGTCGGCGCCTGGGCCCGCCGGAGGCCGCGTACCACCTGGTCGATCGTCAGAACAGGAGTGAGCCAGGCCGCCGCGATGTCCCGCTCGGCCGCGACTCCGCACCCGAGGGAGCCCAGGGACTTCCCGACGACCAGCCGACAGGCCCCCGCCTCGGCGTCGACGGCCCGCGAGACCTCCGCCTCCACCCACGCGATCCGCTCCTCCTCGGTGAACCGCGAGAAGTCGTCCGGGATCCGCCACCACAACTCCTGCACCGTCCAGCCGTGTTGGAGGAGTACGGCACGAGCGAAGTGCAGCAGCGGCATGGCGGGCGTGTACCCGACACCCGGCACGACGACCGCGACACGATCGGGCGCACCGTCGTAACGGGTGGGGACGGCGAAGGGGCCGGTCATGGGCGTGGACATGCCCGCAGGCTACTGGCCCGACTGGCCCGACTGGCCCGACTGGCCCGACTGGCCCGACTGGCCGGACCGGTCGGCTAGTTGGTGCCGATCCGAGCCAGCAGGTCCACGATCCTCGACTGGACCTCCGTGCTCGTGGACCGTTCGGCGAGGAACAGCACGGTCTCCCCCGATGCCAGCCGCGGCAGATCCGCCTGGTCCACCGCGGCCGTGTAGACGACGAGCGGGGTGCGGTTGAGCTGCCCGTTCGCCCGCAGCCAGTCGACGATCCCGGCCCGCCGCTTGTGCACCTGGAGCAGGTCCATGACGACCAGGTTGGGCCGCAACTGCCCCGCCAGCGTCACCGCGTCCGCGTCGCTCGCGGCCCGCGCCACCTGCATCCCGCGCCGCTCCAGCGTCGCCGTCAGGGCCAGCGCGATCTCCGCGTGCTCCTCGATCAACAGCACCCGCGGCGGATGCTGCTCACTGTCCCGGGGCGCGAGCGCCTTCAGCAGTACGGCGGGATCGGCGCCGTAGGCCGCCTCCCGCGTCGCCTGTCCGAGTCCGGCGGTGACAAGTACCGGCACCTCCGCCGCTACCGCGGCCTGCCGCAGCGACTGCAAGGCCGTCCGCGTGATCGGGCCGGTCAGCGGGTCCACGAACAGCGCCGCAGGGAACGCGGCGATCTGCGCGTCGACCTCCTCGCGCGAGTGCACGATGACGGGCCGGTACCCGCGGTCGCTCAGCGCCTGCGTGGTCGTCACGTCCGGCGCGGGCCACACCAGCAGCCGGCGCGGGTTGTCGAGCGGCTCCGGAGGCAGTTCGTCGTCGAGCGGCTGCGGCCTCGGCGTGTCCGCGATCTCCACGGCCCCGCCCGGTCCGTCCAGCGGCTCGGGCCCCTCGGCCGCGTTCTCGTCCGGTGCTCCTATGGCGTACGACCGTCCGGCGCCCTCGGTGATCGGCGAGAGCCGCGACTGCCCGGCCATCGAGTGCTGAGCCTGCTCACCCTGGGGATGCGGACGGGCCGCCTGCTCCGGCGCCCCGGCCGCGGGCTCGGGCCGCGTCCCCAGCTTCCGCCGCCGCCCGCCGCCGCCCGGCTGATGCGGCGGAGGCGTGGCGGTCGGCTGCTGCACCTGGGCCGCCTGCCGCGTGAACGGCACGCCCTGCCCCAACGTCCGCACACTGATCGCCCGCCCCTGAGTGGAGTTGGGATCAACACCCCCGACCGAAGCCCCGGCCGGCGCCTGCACCGCAGCTTCGGCGGGCAGCGGCTGCGCGACCCGGGGTTGCGCGGCAGCAGCGGGAGCGGCCGTTGTCGGGGCGTTCGGGTTCGGCTGCGGATTCGGGGCTACGGCGGGGTCGGCGCCGTTCGCCGGTACGGGGGCGCCAGGGACCGGCTGAGCGGCGGGAAGCGCCTGCGGCGGTACGGCCGCAGCGGGCGCACCGGGCTGGGCCTGAGCCCCGGCGACCTGGCCGGGGATGCCGTGCGGAGAGACCGGCTGCCCCTGGGCGCCGGGGACGCCCTGCGGCGGAATCGGCTGACCCGGGAGTCCTTGAGGTGAGACGGGCCGGCCGCCCGGCCCGCCCTGCGGCAACGCCGTCTGTGCCGGGATGCCCTGACCGGGGGTCGACTCCGCCGGGAGCGGCATCGGCTGGGCCGAAGTGGTCTGTCCCTGACCGGGGAGGCCCTGCGCGGGGGCGAGTTGCACGGCGGCGCCCGGCTGACCGGGCACGGGCTGACCGCCGACGGGCGGACCACCGACCGGCTGCGCCGCACCCTGCACCTGTCCCGGGAGCCCTTGTCCCACGGCCGTGTCGCCGGCCGCCGCGAGCTGACCGGAGTTCTGCCCGGGCAGCACGGGCGCGACCCCGACCTGTGCCGGTACGCCGACGGGAACACCCGGCCCCTGCTGAACCGGCTGCTGCCCAGGAGCGACGACCTGCTGTCCCTGGCCCGCCGTCCCCTGTGCCGGAACCACCGCGGCCGCCGCCTGCGCCGGCACACCCTCCGCGGGCTGCTGCGGCTGGGCCACGGCCCGGCGCCGCCGCCCGGTGGGCGCGCTCGCGGGATGCGGCTGCGGCGGAGTGTGGTCCTCGGACTGGTCGTGCAGAACGGCGTCGTGCCGCCCTTCGTCACCGGCAACCTGCCCCGGAGCGACCGGAACTCCCGGGGCGACCGGCATCTGCGCGCCCGTCTCCGGCGTCCGGTCCGCCTCGGCCGGCGGCAGCGCGAACACCGTACGGGCACCCGCCTCCTGCGCGGCGGCCCGCTCGGCCGCAGCCGCAAGGGCACGCCTACGACGCCCGGTCGGCTGCCCGTCCTCGCCACCGGAACCACCGGAGCCGTCGGCCGCACCCCCCGCAGGACCTCCCGCGGGCAACGCGGGCGGCAGCGCCTGCCGCTCGCCACCGGCGGGCGCGGGCACACCCTGCGGCGGCACCGTCCCGCCCAGTCCCGTCCCCGAGGCCGCCGTACCGGCCGCATGCTCGGCCGCCGTCATCACGGCACCCTCGGACACGCCCTCCGCGTCGTCCCCGTCACCGGCGCCGCCCTCGGCCGCCCGCCCGCGCCGTCGCCCCGTACCGCTGGAAGCGCCGTCGCCGCCCGCCTCCACGGCCGCCGCCGACTCCTCGCCCGCACGCCTTCTGCGCCGCCCGGTGGGCACCGCGGCCTCACCGTCGGAGCCGCCGGACTCGCCGTCCGGCACCTCGCTCTCCAGGAACGCGTCCACGGAGGACCGCCGGGCCCGTCGCCGCCCGCTGTTGCCGCCGGCCTGCTCGGGTACGGCGAGCTCGGCACCGCCGGTCGCGGCCGGAACCGCGACGGCCCCTGCCCCGCCCCCGATCGGAACCTCCAGCACATACGCGCTGCCGCTCATCCCCGGTACGTCGTGCGTCTGCAGCACTCCGCCGTGCGCCCGCACGATCCCGCGCACGATCGGCTCGTGCACCGGGTCTCCCCCGGCGTACGGCCCACGCACCTCGATCCGTACGACCTCGCCGCGCTGCGCCGCCGCCACGACGACCGTGTTGTCCATGTAACCGCCCGCCGACGCGGGCGAGTTGCCGGTCGCGTCGACGCCGGCGACGTCCGCGACGAGGTGGGCGAGCGCGGTGGCGAGCAGCACCGGGTCGACCTCGGCCTCGATGGGCGGCGCGTGCACGGCGAACTGCACGCGTCCCGGCCCGATCAGTTCCACGGCCCCGTCGACACCGGCGGCGACGACCGCGTCCAGCATCACTTTGGTCCGCGAGATCTCCTCGGCCCCGGTCTCCAGCCGCTGATAGCCGAGCACGTTGTCGATGAGCTGCGTGATGCGCGAGTAGCCGGCCGACAGATGATGGAGGACCTGGTTGGCCTCGGGCCACAGCTGCCCGGCGTCGTCGGCGGCCAGCGCGGCCAGTTCCCGGCGCAGTTCGTCGAGGGGCCCGCGCAGCGAACGCCCGAGTAGCGTGAGCAGTTGCTCGTGCCGTGCGGCCAGCTCCTCGTAGCGGTCCTTCTCCCGCTCCCCGAGCGCGGCGTACCGCTCCTCGTTCGCCGCGAGCTCCTCCTCGTGCTGCTCCTGGAGCTCCTCGACCTCGGTGATGTGCTTCTGGCGCAGGGCGGTCAGCTCGGAGGCGTGCTCCTCGTCGATCCGCTCCAGCTCGTCCCGGTGCTGCTTGTCGGCGGCCTCCTTCTCCTCGGCGAGCGAGTCGTAGGGCCGCCGGTCGGTGAAGGTCATCACGGCGCCGACGAGCTGGTCGCCGTCGCGCACGGGCGCGGTGGTCAGGTCGACGGAGACCCGGTCCCCGTTCTTGGCGAACAGCACCTGCCCGCGCACCCGGTGCTTGCGCCCGGACCGCAGGGTGTCGGCGAGCGGCGACTCCGCGTACGGGAACGGCGAGCCGTCCGCCCGCGAGTGCAGCACGAGGGTGTGCAGTTCCTTGCCGCCGAGGTCGCTGGCGCGGTACCCGAGGATCTGGGCGGCGGCCGGATTGACGAGCACGACCCGCCCGTCCGTGTCCGTTCCTACGACACCCTCGGCGGCGGCGCGCAGGATCATCTCGGTCTGCCGCTGCGAACGGGCCAGCTCGGCCTCAGTGTCTACGGTGCCGGAGAGGTCGCGGACGACGAGCATCAGCAGTTCGTCGGCGGTGTAGCCGTAGCCGTCGTAGGCCTGCTGGCCGTCTTCGAGGTTGGCGCTGGTCACTTCGACCGGGAACTCGGACCCGTCCGTCCGCCGTGCGATCATCCGGGTCGGCTTGGTCCGGCCGCGCGGGTCCATCGAGTCGGGGCGCCGCATGGAACCGGGGATGAGCCGGGAGTCGAACTCCGGCAGCAGGTCCAGCAGTCCGCGTCCGACGAGCGCGGTGCCGGGCGCCTCGAAGGCTTCCAGCGCGATGGTGTTCGCGTTGACGACCGTCCCGTTGGCGTTGACCAGCACCAACGCGTCGGGGAGTGCGTCGAGTATGGCTGCGAGGCGAGCAGCGCCTCGGGATGGCCTGCTGCTCACGAGACGCTTCCTCCCTGTTACCGCACCTTGCCGACCGCGGAGGCCATCTTGCCAACCGGCCCGCGACGTGTCACGCGAGGGAGTCTAAAGGCACTCCTCGTGCTCGCGGAGTGAGATGAGAGGGAGGTCGCACGGTGAAGTGACGCAGAACGTGTGACCGAACACCGACACCCCCCGATCCCCGGAGTTTCTAGTGGCCGGCGCCGAGGTCGGGCAGCAGCGGGACCATCCGGTTCCAGCGGGAGATCTCGCAGCCGTTGCTCCGGTCGTACGTCGTGTCGACGGGGCGTCCGGCCCATGTGCCGGTGACGTGGGCGGTGGCGGGGCCGCCGTAGATCATCGTGCACATGCTGTCGGGCGGCACCGGGGCGAAGGGGTCCTTGCCCCACCGGGTGTTGCGGCCGACGGCCTCGCAGGCGCCGGTCACGTCCGGGTGGGTCCCGCCGCCGGGGTGGCAGTACAGGTCGCGCGTGCCGTCGGCGGCGCCCGCGTGCCGGACGGTGACGGTGAGATGGTCGCCGCCGGACCGGTCCTCGTCATTTCCGGGCGGTGGGGCGAGGGTGCGGGCGGTCGTGGGGGACGCGGTGGCGGGCGTCGCGGCCACTGCGCCGACGGTGGCGGCGGACGCGGCGGCGATCACGAGGAGACGGTTGACCTGCAACATGACCTGACTAACGCCCACTGCCCCCGGACGTTGCGGACACGGCGGCCGGCATCAACGGCTTTGCCCTGCGGCCCGCCTGCCTAGTACCGTAGACCGCGATTGGTGGCACCCCGCTCGTCTGTGTCATCATCTGCACGCACCACTCGCGCTCGCGCGGGAGGTCGTTGCTGGAGGCGTCGCCTAGTCCGGTCTATGGCGCCGCACTGCTAATGCGGTTTGGGACGCAAATCCCATCGAGGGTTCAAATCCCTCCGCCTCCGCACCCCATCCGAAGCCCCGGTCGAAGCGACCGGGGCTTCGGTCGTTCACAAGGTCGTTTTCAGGCCGTTTCCGCAGCTCACAAGGGGTACGGCTAACGGATTTCACATGGCGGCGGCAGTCATGTAATGTTCTTCCTGTCGCCGCGAGCGGGCCGGAAGGGCCGGGAGCGGCGAAGGAAAACAAGAGAAAATCAAGCACTCGTAGCTTAACGGATAGAGCATCTGACTACGGATCAGAAGGTTGCAGGTTCGAATCCTGCCGAGTGCACATCAGTGACAGGGACCCTGTGGATCACTCCACAGGGTCCCTGTTCTCGTCCGGCGTCACGGGTTCCTCCTCGCCGGCGCGAGGGCGCCGGCTGCTCACCGCGATGTACAGGCCCCAGACGGTGACGAGTGCCCCAGCCACCGCGCCCAGGTCGATGGCGGTGTTCTTGATCCAAGCAAACGACCTCTCCGGTGTTGTCGGCCGTCACCTTCCACCGCCACGCCGCGCGGTCGTCCTTCGCCAGTACGCCCGCGGGCGGATGTCAACGGCCCGTCACATCGGCGTGGAAGAACCGCGCTCGCCCGCCTCCCGTTCTCGGATCTGCCCGGCCCGCGAGAGACGGGTTGCCGCCAGTCTGCGGGGCGCGGTCGCGCGGCGCTTTACTTGAAGAGTCTGAGGAGAAGGGCGGGGACACGGCATGCGTATAGGGATCACCGGGCACCGAGGGCTGCCCAGCGACACCGGGCGGGCGGTCACCGCGGCCATCCGGGAGGCGGTGAACGCCTGCCCCGTGGCCGACCTCGTGGGTGTTTCGTGCATCGCGGACGGCCCCGACGCGTGGTTCGCCCAGGCGATCCTTGAGCACGGCGGCTCGCTTGAGATCGTCGTACCTGCCTCGAAGTACCGTGCGTCTCTGCCGGATTGGCACCAGGCGGTCTACGACGACCTCGTGCACCGGGCGTCCGAGGTGCACGGGACCGGTCTGACGGACGCCGACTCCCACGCCCACATGGTCGGCAGCGAGGTCCTGGTCGGTCTGGTCGACGAGCTGTTCGCCGTCTGGGACGGGCGGCCGGCACGCGGTCACGGCGGTACCGCCGACGTCGTGGCGTACGCGGAGCGCGCCGGCGTACCCGTACGGATCCTGTGGCCCGCCGGAGCCG
This sequence comes from Streptomyces sp. NPDC050549, assembly GCF_040655035.1. NCBI lineage: Bacteria > Bacillati > Actinomycetota > Actinomycetes > Kitasatosporales > Streptomycetaceae > Streptomyces > Streptomyces sp. NPDC050549. The sequence continues at coordinate 141,830 of NZ_JBFAJD010000010.1, read as the reverse complement.
CCCGCGACTGAGGGCAGTCCCGACGGCGGCCCGCCCGGCAACGCCCTCGACCGCCAGGCACCCGCCGCACACCCATCCGCTCCTGCGCCCATCCGCCCCGGCACCCAAGTGACGTTGCTCACATGATTTCGTGTGCTCGGCGAGGGTGTCAGCGAGGTCGGCGACCAGGTTGTGATGAACAAGCGATGTGGACGGCCTCAGCGGGAGGCGTGTCTAGGCCCATACTGGAAGCAATGACAAAGCCAGCTGCACCGAAGCGCTATCTGCCCACCAGTCCCTTCAAGGCACCGGCCGCGGCGGCCCCCAAGCATTTCGCCGTGGGCGACCAGGTGACACACGACATGTACGGCCTCGGCCGGGTCATCGGCATCGAGGACGGCATCGCGGTGCTCGTCGACTTCGGGTCGGTTCAGGAGCGCATCCTGAGTCCGTACGCCAAGATGAGCAAGCTGTAGGACCGCAGTGCCCGGTCACGGCACACCAGGTCCTGGCGGCCTGTAACGAACGGGAGACCTCTCATCGAACTGACCTCGCTGTTCTCCGCCCCGGAAGGGGCGTCCCGCCGTGCCAACGCGGGATCGCCCCCTCCGGCGACGAACCCCTTCCAGGCCCCCGACTTCGGGGAGGACGAGACGCTGCCGCTCGACGACGGACCGGCGACGTTCTCGGAGCTGGACGAGGCCTACCGCCGGGCGGGCTAGACAGGACGGCCCAGCCACGGGGGGCCGGGCTTCCGAAGGGGAACGGGTTGTTTCCGGCGGCGGACCGGGCGTGCACAGTCATGCCCACTGCTCCTCCTCCCCCCCTCAACGGACCGAGCGGATGAGGACCAGGGACCCTTCATGGGCCTCCGCGTCCCGCAGCGCTCCGTGCCGCGCGTCCCAACTCCCGTCCGCCAAGGCGGTTTGATACGGCCGACGTACTGCGCCCGCGTCCCGTCCGCCACGAAACTCCAGGCCCGGCAGGCCTGGACCGCGCCGGGATCGAGAGCCTCGTTGAACCGTCCGTGCAGTCCGAGGGGACCGGCACGGCGGTGGCGGTGACCGTCCCCCCCCCGAGGGTGTCGGCGATGCCGGCGACGGACGGATGGCGGCGGGCCTCCGTGTCCAGGACCAGCGGCGCGTACTCGTACAGCCAGAAGTCCTGGACGAAACCGGGATCGCAGGAGGTCGGTACGGCGACCGGACCCCGTGTCACCCCGCGCATCTCACGCAGCCCGGCGCCGGTGTCGCTCCACTGGTGCACGCCGAACGTCGTCATCGCCGCGTCGAACGTCCCGTCGGGGAACGGCAGTTGCACGGCCACCCGCGTCCACTGCCGCGGCGAGCCCCCGAGGCCGCTGCTCACGCATCCAACGGGACGGCTCGACAGGGGTGACCCGCAGCCCCACGGTTTCGCGCGAACCCGCCCCCGCCCCCACGTTCAACACACTCTCCACCCCCGCCCCGAGCGCCTCGCGAACCACCCGCGCGATCCTCGGATCCCGCCGCCGATACCCGCTGTGCCCGGCCCGACGACCCCGCAGCCGACGTCCCCCGCACGGCCGTGCAGACGCTATCGAGCAGGTCGACGAGCCGATGACCCGCTCCACTCGGATGTACTTCAGCCATGACCACCCACCGCCAACAGCACACCGCCGCCTGGGTCCGCTACTTCGCCGACCGCGGTCACCCGGGCGCCCGGCCGCTCGCCGCCGGTGTCGAAGGTGCCGTCTACCGGCTCGGCGACGGGACGGTCGCCAAGGTCTGGAGCGGGAGGCGGCCGGCCGCTCTGGAGCTCGTGCGACGGGTCTACGACGACATCGCCCGGCACGCGCCGTCGTTGCCGTTCGCCACGCCGGAGATCCAAGTCGTCGAGGAGCACGAGGGCGTCCTCGTCACCTATGAACGCGAGCTGCGGGGAACGCCGTTGCGGGCCGACTCGGCGATCGCGGCACCGCCCCGGGAGCTGCCCGCGAGGGAGAACGACGCCCTGCTGACGGTTCTGCGCGCCCTGGCCGCCGTACCCGGCACCGAAGCCATGCGCCGTCTCACCGTCCAGGGCGACGACCGCCCCCTCTGGGAGGGCCACGCCCGCTTCCCCGACGCGCTCGCCGCACTCGTCCGGCGTGCGGTCGGCAGGCACGGCGACCTGCTCGCCGCCAGGGTCCCCGACCTCGCGGCGATCGTACGACGGACCACGGAGTCCCTGGTGGCGCTGCCGGGCAGCCCGTTCGTCTCCGTCGTGCACGGCGACCTCGTACCGCCCAACATTCACGTCGACGACACCGGCGCCCCCACGGCCGTACTCGACTTCGGGTTCTTCACCACCGCCGGCGATCCGGCCTTCGAGGCCGCGGTGACCGCCGCCGTGTGGGACATGTACGGGCCGTACGCCGAGCGCCACACCGCCGTGCTCACCCGCCTGTTCGCCGAGGAGCTCCACCACTCGCCGGACACGCTCGCCCTCTATCAGCGGGCCTACGCCCTGACGACGTACGACCTGTTCTCCTCGGACGGGAGCGACGGTCACCTCCGCTGGTGCGCGGGGCTGTTGGGGCGCGGAACTCTTATGCCGCCGCGCTGAACACGGGCGTCGCCGGGACCGGCCGTACCGGGATCGCTACGGTCGCCGGTGTGGTGCGGTCGGCGAATACGAACAGGCGCAGGACCAGGAAGCGGCCGATGCCGGCGAGGGCCGAGGCGCTGAGGTAGACGATCTGCTCGGTGAGCATGGTGGGGGAGGCCTGGACGGTGTGGAGGACGAGTATCGCGGCGGAAGTCGCCGCGTAGGCCGCCGTGGCCGAACCCGCCGACTGCCAGTGCTCACGCAGACCGGGACGGCGCCCGGTGCCGAAGGTGAACAGGGCGTGCAGCTCGGTGCAGAGGATGGTCGAGGCGACCGTGATCAGCGCGTTCGCCACCGCCCAGGGCATCAGCGCGGCCAGCAGCGGTACCGCCAGGCTGGACAGCACCCCGACCCCGCCCCCGCACACCACGAACCGTACGAAGGAAGCGAACGGACCGGGAGCGGTTGTCATGGGATTTCCCTCCGTGCGGCGGCCGTTCGACCTGCGCCGGTCCTCCTGACCGGCTGAGATCAACGATGCCGTCGTACGGCTGCGGGCACGATGAAGCGGTCTCCCGAACCGTTGGTGCAGCGGGCTCCACCAACGGGGTCGGGCTTACCCCCGGCTCCCACCCCCGTCCTGCTCCCCGTCCTGCTCCCGGTCCTGCTCCTTGTCCCGCGTGCGGAGTTCCTCGATGTAGTCCTGCGCCAGCGTCGACGTCCGCGCGAACCAGTCGGCCAGTACGGCGATCTCCTCGGGGGAGTAGTCGGCGAACTGGGCGTTGAGGCGGTCGTAGTAGGGGCCGTAGAGCGCGACGACCCGGGTCACCGCGGCCGGTACGGAGGCCACGCGGACGCGGCGGCGGTCGGTGGGGTCGGGGACGCGGGTGATGAAACCGGCGCGTTCCAGCCGGTTGAGGATGCCGGTCACCGCGCCCGTCGTGACGTGGGCGTGTTCCGCCAGGTCGCCCGCCGTGAGCAGGTTCTCGCCCGCCTTCAGGACGCAGGCGAAGCAGAGGAGATCGGTGACGTTCAGGCCCAGCCGCTCGGCCATTTCCTGCTGGCCGAGCTGGGCGGTGGCGATGAGGGAGTCCATCGCGTCCAGTGCCTGGGCCGGGGTGGCGGCGGGGCGGGGCTTGGCTTGCATGGATATTGCCTTAGCTAGTGAGAGGTTAATGCTCTAAACTTCTTAGATGGTGAGAGATTCGAGGGTTACCTGCGGGCTGTCATCTGCGGTTTGTCGTCTGTCGTCTGTCGAAGGGGCTGGCACATGAGCGCACACCAGTATGACGAGGGGCATACGGTCGCCGGGTGGACCGGATTCGGCATCGCGACCGTCGGGACGGCCGTCGCCGGCGCGGGGGTGTGTACCGTCTCCGCCGCGCTGATCGGCGGCGGACTGGGGATCGTCGTCGTCGCCGTCCTGGTCACCTGGGCGCTCCACCTCACCGGCTGGGGCAAGCCGCCCGGGCGGCGGGACCGGGCGCAGTGGGGGATGCGGGTGCGGGACCCGCTGGCGCGGGCCGGGCACGCCGGGTGTGTCGGGTGCCGGCTGGCGGGGCGGGGACGGCCGGCGGAGGAGTGCACGGACGAGGAGCGCGCGGTCGCGCTCCGGAAGTCCGCTTCCGTCCTGGTCGGAGAAACCGCAGGCTGAGGCCGTTGTCAGTGGCGCCCTCTAATCTCGTGAGCGATGGCACAGACATCACGGGCACAACGGACGTGGAAGTGCTCGGGACTCCGATGGACGGTGGGCGGTCCCGAGCTGAAGTGGGACGGCGGGCGCGGGAGCCCGCTGCCCCGGGGGAAGCGGGTGGCCTTCGAGGTCGCGGAAGGGGGCGGGCGGACATGTGTGGGAGCGCGGGGGCATACCTGTCCGGTGCGGGCGGCCGTGCCGGAGCGCAGCACGGGCGCGCGGTGCGAGGAGTGCGCGCGGCTGGACCGGGCGCACTCGGTGGCCGCCGACACGATCGCGGACGACCCACGGCCGTACCACGTATATCTGGCCTGGTTCGGCCCCGGCCTGCTCAAGGTCGGCATCACCGCCGAAGAGCGCGGCTCCGCGCGACTGCTTGAGCAGGGCGCCGTCTGCTTCAGCTGGCTGGGCCTCGGCCCCCTCATGGCAGCCCGCCGCTCGGAGGAACTCCTGCGCGCCGCACTCCGGGTACCGGACCGGATTCCCTACGGCGAGAAGCGCGCCGTCCGCTCCGTGCTCCCGGGCTCGGCGGCGGAGCGCGCGGCCGAGATCGCCGACCTGCACGCCCGGGCTCTCGCGCTGCCCGAATGGCCGGAGTCGCTCCACCGCGAGCCGTATCAACCCGTGGACCACGTCGACGTGTTCGGCCTCACTGACCTCCCGGCCGCCGTCGGCGAGGTGAGCGGGCTGATCGCGGGCGGAGTGGTGAGCGGGGAGGTGCTCGCGGCCGCGGGGCCGGATCTCCACCTCGCGACCGGGCGGGGAGTGGTCGTGCTGGACACGCGGCTGATGACGGGGTGGGAGCTGATCCCGGCCGGGGGCGAGACGGTCGAATTCACCGTGCCGGTAAGGGAGTTCAGGAGGGAAGCGCCGGGGGTCCAGGAGGGGTTGTTCTGAGCGCTCCGGTGGCGGCTCAGCTACCGTTTCACGCTGGCCCTCCTTGCGGACGAGCAGGGGCCGGTGGGCAGGAGTGGGGTCCCGTATGGGCAGTGAATCCGGTGATCGCGGCGAAACGGCCGAGGCGGCCGAGGCGGTCGAGATCCGGCGGTTCTGGGAGCGGCTCGGGCTCCCCGGACTCGTCGACGTGCACACCCACTTCATGCCCGAGCGGGTGCTGCGCAAGGTCTGGGGTTACTTCGACGCGCTCGGGCCGTCGACCGGCGGTGCGCTCGAATGGCCGATCGCGTACCGGAAGGAGGAGGACGAACGGGTCGCGCTGATAAGGGAGTTCGGAGTACGCGCTTTCACCGCCATGCTCTACCCGCACAAGCCCGGCATGGCCCGCTGGCTCAACGGCTGGGCCGTCGACTTCGCCGCCCGTACCCCCGACTGTCTGCACACCTCAACTCTCTTCCCGGAGCCGGGAGTCGAGGACTACGTCAGGGAGTCGCTGGAGTCCGGCGCGCGGGTGTTCAAGGCGCATGTGCAGGTCGGGGCGTACGACCCGGACGACGAACTCCTCGATCCCGCCTGGGGGTTGCTCGCCGAGTCCGGTACACCGGTCGTGATCCACTGCGGATCGGGGCCCGCTCCCGGCAAGCACACCGGGCCCGAGCCGATCGGCCGGGTGCTGGCCAGGCACCCGCGGCTGCGGCTGGTCGTCGCGCACATGGGGATGCCGGAGTACGAGGACTTCCTCGGCCTCGCCGAGCGGTACGGGGAGGTGCGGCTGGACACCACGATGGCGTTCACCGACTTCAGCGAACGCCTCGCCCCCTTCCCGCCCCGTGCGCTCCCCCGGCTGGCCGCCCTGGGAAACCGCGTTCTACTCGGCAGCGACTTCCCGAACATCCCGTATCCGTATCTGCACCAACTGCACGCCCTGGAGCGGCTGGGCCTCGGGGACGACTGGCTGCGGGCCGTCTGCCATCACAACGGGGCCAGGCTGTTCGGGCTTTGACGGAGACGCGGAGGTTGGGGGGGGATACAGGGGAGACCGAGGCGGCACGGGCGGAACGCACAGGTCCGCCGGAGCCGTGTGCGGGACGGGATAAGTCCCGGGCAAGAGATTCCAAGGTGTTCCCTGAGAGGCCCCTGTGCGTTTCTCAGGAAAATCACAGACTCTAGAAAGCGTGCTCTAAGAGGACCACGACAACGTGTCCACCATGACCACGACCTCGCCCCAGGGGCGCACCGAACTGCTGAGGCCGGACGGGAGCCCCGTCCGAGTGCTTGTGGTGGACGACGAGCTGTCGATCACCGAACTGCTGTCCATGGCCCTTCGCTATGAAGGCTGGCAGATCCGCAGCGCGGGTGACGGAACCGGCGCGATCCAGACCGCGCGTGAGTTCCGGCCCGACGCCGTCGTCCTCGACATGATGCTGCCCGACATGGACGGCCTGACCGTCCTGGGCCGGCTGCGTCGTGAGCTGCCGGACGTTCCGGTGCTGTTCCTCACCGCGAAGGACGCGGTCGAGGACCGGATCGCGGGTCTCACCGCCGGCGGCGACGACTACGTCACCAAGCCCTTCAGCCTCGAAGAGGTCGTGGCCCGGCTGCGCGGGCTGATCCGCCGCTCCGGTGCGGCGGACCGCCGTTCGGACTCCGTGCTGGTCGTGGGTGACCTCACCCTCGACGAGGACAGCCACGAGGTGTCGCGGGCAGGCGAGGGCATCCACCTCACCGCCACCGAGTTTGAGCTGTTGCGCTTCCTGATGCGTAATCCCCGTCGTGTACTCAGCAAGGCACAGATCCTCGACCGTGTGTGGTCGTACGACTTCGGTGGGCAGGCCAATGTGGTCGAGCTCTACATCTCGTACCTCCGCCGGAAGATCGACGCGGGACGTGAGCCGATGATCCACACTCGACGCGGTGCCGGTTACCTGATCAAGCCCGCGGCCTCATGAGCGGGCGACGACGGCCGCGTGCGCAGAAGAAGCGAGCGGGTAAGCCGCGCACCCTGCGGACCCGGCTCGTCGTCGCGTCCGTGACGCTGATCGCGGTGGTCTGCGCGGTGATCGGTACGGTGACGACCGTTGCGTTGAAGTCGCACCTGTACGACCAGCTCCAGAACAAGGTGCAGGAGACGGCCATTCGTGCGGTGGGCCGTGGCCCACAGGGCAGCCCGGGTGCTGACGGACCGGCTCCGTTGAACCCGAACGGCTCGTCGTCCTCCTCCACTTCCAAGAGCGGCGATCCCGATCAGAACCTCACGCCCGCCGCCAAGGTCAACAGGCTCTTCGGTATCGGTGCACAGGAGAAGACGGTCGCCGCCTATGTGAAGAAGGGCTCGATCACCACAGCGTCCTACAGCCAGCAGAAGACCGACAGCACTGGCGTGGGCAAGGGAATGGGTTCCGTGGGTCTCACCACGGCGCAGAAGCAGGCCCTCGCCTCCGTGGCGAAGGACAACAAGACGCACACCGTGACCATCCCGGGTCTCGGGAGCTATCTCGTCAAGTACGCCGCGATCCCTGACAACAGCAGCGAGGGTTTTTACGTCGCCCTGCCGACGACGGACGTCGACAACACTGTCGACACACTCATCCTCGTCGAGCTCAGCGTCACTGCCGCCGGCCTGGTCGCCGCAGGGATCGCCGGTTACGTCCTCGTCGGCGTAGCCACCCGCCCCCTCCGCCGAGTCGCCGCCACCGCCACCCGAGTCTCCGAACTCCCCCTCCACACGGGCGAGGTGACCCTGAACGAACGGGTCCCCGAGTCCGAGACCGACCCGCACACCGAGGTCGGCCAGGTCGGGGCCGCGCTCAACCGGATGCTCGACCACGTGCACGGGGCCCTGCACGCCAGACAGCAGAGCGAGATGCGCGTACGGCAGTTCGTGGCCGACGCCAGTCATGAGCTGCGGACGCCACTCGCCTCCATCCGTGGATACGCCGAGCTGACCCGTCGCGGGCGCGAACAGACCGGGCCCGACACCAAGCACGCCCTCGGCCGGATCGAGTCCGAGGCCGGGCGCATGACCCTGCTCGTCGAGGATCTGCTCCTGCTCGCCCGGCTCGACGCGGGCAGACCGCTGCAGTTCGACCAGACCGACCTGATCCCGCTCGTCGTGGACACCATCAGCGACTCGCGCGCGGCCGGCATGGGGCACAACTGGCGGCTCGACCTGCCCGACGAACCGGCCCTCGTGTCGGCGGACGCGGCCCGTATCCAGCAGGTGCTGGTCAATCTGCTGGGCAATGCGAGAAAGCACACCCCACCGGGTACGACGATCACCGCACGCGTGCAGCGGCGCGGGCCGTGGATGTGCGTGGACGTCGAGGACAACGGCCAGGGCATCCCGCCGGATTTGCTGCCGCACGTCTTCGAACGGTTCGCGCGCGGCGACTCGGCGCGTTCCCGCTCCACCGGGTCGACAGGTCTGGGCCTCGCCATCGTGCAGGCGGTCGCGACCGCGCACGGCGGTGCCGTCACCGTGGACAGCGTTCCCGGACGCACTGTGTTCACCGTGCATCTGCCCGCGCTTGCACCGGCTGTGCCCATGCCCGCCCCCGAAACGAATTGGCAATCGCACTCACAGGCACAGCACAGTGCCACCACATGGGTGCAACAGGGCGCTTGAGGAGAGTCGGTTCATGCGAACCGACTCTTCTCCCGGCACCCTGCCGGCGCGGGAGCACCTCCCGGCCGGAGACGCCGGTACGCCTGTCCTGGACGTAGTGATCCCCGTCTACAACGAGGAGAAGGACCTCCAGCCATGTGTGCTCAGACTGCACGAGCACCTCAAGCGCACGTTCCCGTACGCGTTCCGCATCACCATCGCGGACAACGCGTCGATCGACACCACTCCTCAGGTGGCGGCGCGGCTGGAGTCGGAAATCCCGGAGGTCAAATCCTTCCGGCTGGAGCAGAAGGGGCGCGGTCGAGCACTGCGCACCGTCTGGTCCGCCTCGGACGCCCCGATCCTCGCCTACATGGACGTCGACCTCTCAACCGACCTCAACGCGCTGCTCCCCCTGGTGGCGCCGCTGATCTCGGGTCACTCCGACCTGGCGATCGGTTCCCGGCTGGCCCGCTCGTCGCGTGTCGTGCGTGGCGCCAAGCGCGAGTTCATCAGCCGGACCTACAACCTGATCCTGCGCGGCTCGCTGCAGGCCCGCTTCTCGGACGCCCAGTGCGGGTTCAAGGCGATCCGGCGTGATGTGGCCCAGGCGCTGCTGCCGCTCGTCGAGGACACCGGCTGGTTCTTCGACACCGAGATGCTGGTGCTGGCCGAACGGGCCGGACTGCGCATCCACGAGGTGCCGGTCGACTGGGTCGACGACCCGAACTCGACGGTCCACATCGTGAAGACGGCGACCGAGGACCTGAAGGGAGTGTGGCGCGTGGGCAAGGCCCTGGCCTCCGGTTCGCTGCCGCTCGACCGTGTCACGCGCCCCTTCGGCGACGACCCGCGCGACCGTGACATCAAGGACGTGCCCAAGGGGCTGGCCCGCCAGCTCGTCGGGTTCTGTGTCGTGGGCGGTCTCTCCACCCTCTTCTACCTGGTGCTCTACAGCGCCTTCCGGCAGTTCTCCGGCTCGCAGATCGCCAACGCGCTCGCGCTGCTGGTCTCGGCGGTCGCCAACACGGCCGCCAACCGCAGACTGACCTTCGGGGTCCGCGGCCGGGGCGGCGCCGTCCGCCACCAGGCACAGGGCCTCGTCGTCTTCGCCATCGGCCTCGCGCTGACCAGTGGTTCGCTCGCCGCACTGAACGCGGCCAGCAGCAACCCGGCGCACTCCACCGAACTCGCGGTCCTGGTGGCCGCCAACCTCGCGGCGACCGTCCTGCGCTTCCTGCTCTTCCGCGCCTGGGTCTTCCCGGACCGCGGCGACGGCGCCGACGAGTCGACGCTCGCAGCCCTCAACACCTCTTCGTCGCCCACCTATTCGACGGCGGCGACGACACCCCAGCACGCGCAGCACCACGGTGCGTACGGCCCGCTGCCCATGCGGCAGCCCCAGCAGGGAACGTCGTACGACACCACCACCCAGTTCCGCGCCGGTGAAGCCGCGGACGGCACCTGGAGGGACGCGACCATGCAGTTGCAGCCGGTGCGTCCCCACGACACCGACCCGAGGGACCCCCGATGACCACCGAAACCGATCAGACGACCTATCCGGGAGGAGGCGGCCCCTCGTCCTGGGGGGCGCCGACCGGTGACAGCGGTGCCAGAGACACGGCCCTGCACGAACCGGTGGCGACCTCGGACACCCTGGCCCCCCAGGCCGGTGAGCCCAAGCAGCCGCTCGGCCGCCGCCTGTGGCGCGGCCGGCCCGAGGACCCCCGCTGGGTGCGCCCCGCGTTCTGGGGCATGCTGCTCGCGACGGGTCTGCTCTACCTCTACAACCTGAGCGCGTCCGGCTACTCGAACTCCTTCTACTCGGCGGCGGTCCAGGCCGGCAGCAAGAGCTGGAAGGCGTTCCTGTTCGGCTCGCTGGACGCGGGCAACGCGATCACCGTAGACAAGCCCTCGGCGTTCCTGTGGCCGATGGAGATCTCGGTCCGGATCTTCGGCCTCAACTCGTGGGCGATCCTGGTCCCCGAGGTCCTCATGGGCGTCGGCACGGTCGCGGTCGTCTACGCGGCGGTCCGCCGCCGCCACAGCCCCGAGGCCGGTCTGATCGCGGGCGCCGTGCTGGCGCTCACCCCGGTCGCCGCGCTGATGTTCCGGTTCAACAACCCGGACGCCGCACTGGCGTTGCTGATGTCGGTCGCCTGCTACCTCGTCGTCCGGGCCCTGGAGGACGGCCGTACGAAGTGGCTGGTGTGGGCCGGTGTCGCGATCGGCTTCGCGTTCCTCGCGAAGACGCTCCAGGCCTTCCTGATCCTGCCGCCGCTGGCCATCGTGTACGCGGTGTGCGCGCCGGTGAGCGTGAAGAAGAGGTTCGCCCAACTGGGCCTGGCGACGGGTGCGTTGGTCGCCGCCGCCGGCTGGTGGGTGGCGATCGTCGAGCTGTGGCCCGCCTCCTCGCGCCCCTACATCGGCGGCTCGCAGAACAACAGCTTCCTTGAACTGACCTTCGGCTACAACGGGTTCGGCCGCCTCAGCGGCGACGAGACCGGCAGCGTCGGCGGCGGAGGCGGCGGCACCGGCACCGGCATGTGGGGTGCCACCGGCTGGAACCGCATGTTCAACTCCGAGATCGGCAGCCAGGTCTCCTGGCTGCTGCCCACCGCGCTGATCCTCCTGGTCGCGGGCCTGGTGGCCACGCGCAAGCTCAACCGCACGTCGGTCAGGCGCAGTTCGCTCCTGGTGTGGGGCGGCTCGCTGGTGACGACCCTGGTCGTCTTCAGCTACATGGCCGGCATCTTCCACCAGTACTACACGATCGCCCTCGCTCCCTACATCGCGGCCGTGATCGGCATCGGCGCGGGCTCCCTGTGGGAGCGACGCGGCGAGATCTGGGCGTCGATCACCCTCGCGGCGGCGGTGGTTGCCGCGGGCGTGTGGGGTTACGTCCTCCTCAACCGCACCTCCGACTACCTGCCCTGGCTGAAGTGGCTGGTCCTCCTCGGCTCTCTCGCCGGCGCGCTCGGCCTGATCTTCGTCGCGAAGATCGGCCGTCAACTCGCCCTCGCGGCAGTCGGCCTGAGCATCGTGGCGGGCCTGGCCGGCCCTGCGGCCTACACCATGTCCACGGTCAACTCGGCGCACACCGGCTCCATCCCGACGGCCGGTCCGGCGGGCGCGAGCATGATGGGCGGCGGTCCGGGCGGTGGCCGGGGCGGCTTCGGCGGCGGCAACCGCACCGGCGGCACGGGCACGATGCCCGGCCAGCAGGGCGGCGGCACCACCCAGAACCAGGGCGGCGGCTTCCCCGGTGGCGGCACGATGCCCGGCGGCGGAACGGGTACCACGCCCGGCGGCGGCACCGGCACCGCGCCCGGTGGCGGCGGCACGACCCAGAACCAGGGCGGCGGCTTCGGCGGCGGCCAGATGGGCGACGGCGGCATGGGCGGCGGTGGCGTAGGCGGTCTGCTCAACGGCGCGACGGTCACCTCGGCGGCCAAGAAGCTGCTCCAGACGGACGCGAGCAAGTACACCTGGGTCGCCGCGTCCATCGGCTCCCAGAACGCCGCGAGCTACCAGCTCGCCACCGGTGACCCGGTGATGGCGATCGGCGGCTTCAACGGCACCGACCCGTCGCCGACGCTGGCCCAGTTCCAGAAGTACGTGGCGGACGGCAAGATCCACTACTTCATCTCGGGCGGCACCGGCATGGGCGGCAGCAGCACCGGCAGCTCCTCGCAGATCTCCTCGTGGGTCGAGAAGAACTACAAGAAGGTGACGGTCGGTTCGGCCACCTTCTACGACCTGACGCAGAAGACGAGCAGCTGACACCCGGCTGACGGTTCGGAGCCGAGAGGGGGCGGTGACCACACGGTCACCGCCCCCTCTCCGTGTCCGGAGCATCTCTGTTGTACGCCGTATAGTAAATGTTCTACGGTGTACAATATGAGCTCCCACCCCAAGCGCTGGATCGTCCTCGGAGTCATCTGCCTCGCGCAGCTCACCGTGCTGCTCGACAACACCGTCCTGAACGTCGCGATCCCCTCGCTCACCCGCGAACTCGACGCGAGCACCGCGGACATCCAGTGGATGATCAACTCGTACTCGCTCGTACAGTCGGGGCTCCTGCTCACCGCGGGCAGCGCCGCCGACCGCTACGGCCGCAAGAAGATGCTGATCACAGGTCTCGCGCTGTTCGGCACGGGCTCACTGATCGCCGGACTCGCCCATTCCACCGGGCAGTTGATCGTCGCGCGGGCCGGCATGGGGGTGGGCGCGGCGCTGCTCATCACCACCACCCTCGCCGTCGTGATGCAGATCTTCACTCCCGAGGAACAGCCGAAGGCGATCGGCATCTGGTCCGCCGTCAACGCGCTCGGCTTCGCGACCGGACCGCTCCTCGGCGGCTTCATGCTCAACCACTTCTGGTGGGGCGCGATCTTCCTGATCAACCTCCCCGTCGCGGCCCTGGCCCTGGTGGCCGCGGTGGTCCTGGTCCCCGAGTCGAAGAACCCGCGCGGCGACCGCCCCGACCTCCTCGGCGCCCTGCTCTCCACCATCGGGATGGCCGCGCTGGTCTACGCGATCATCTCCGGCCCCGCGCACGGCTGGACGTCGGACCGGGTACTGCTCACCGGGACGGTGGCGGTCCTGGTGCTGGCCGCCTTCGCGTACTGGGAGAACCGCGTCCCGTACCCCATGCTCGACCTCGACTTCTTCCGCGACCGCCGGTTCACGGGCGCGGTCACCGGAGTCGTCCTGATCACCTTCGGCATGGCGGGCTCGCTCTTCCTCCTCACCCAGCACCTCCAATTCGTCCTCGGCTACGGCCCGTTGGAGGCCGGGGTGCGGACGGCACCGCTCGCCCTGGTGATCGTCGCGCTCAACTTCTCGGGGTTGGCCGCGAAGTTGACGGCGAGGACCGGCGCCCCGTCGGCCATCGGGCTGGGCATGGTGCTGATGTCGGCGGGGTTGGTGTCGATCGCGTCGCTCGCGTCCGGTGGGTATGCGGGGACTCTGGTGGGGTTGATGCTGATCGGGGCGGGGACCGCGCTGGCCACTCCGGCGATGGCTCACGCGATCATGAGTGCGATTCCCGTGGAGAAGGCGGGGATCGGTGCGGGCATCAACGGCACGTTGGGGGAGTTCGGGAACGGGCTGGGGGTCGCCGTTCTCGGTGCGGTGCTGAGCTCTCGGTTCGCGGCGAGCTCCTTGCCGGAGGGATTGGCGGCGGCGACTTCGGCGGCCGAGCGGAAGAGGGCGACCGATTCCTTCTCTTCCGCGCTGGAGGTCGGTCAACTTGTTGGGGCGGTCGCTGTTTTGGCCGGGGGCTTGCTTGCTGCCGCGTTGTTGTGGCGGGCGGAGCGGGCAGACTCGGGGGTGGTGGTCGCCCAGTAGCTCGGGTGGCGGGGTGCGTGGACGACTGCGGGTGCGTTGTGGCTGGTCGCGCAGTTCCCCGCGCACCTGGATACTGGCCCGGAATTGAAATGCTGAGGTAGGTGCGTCATGGCCAAGACAAGCCCGTCGTCCGGGCGTTCCGCGCGTAGCAGTGTCTGGCTGGAGACCCGGACGCGCCGGAGCGGACGTGGGGGCGGACAGCCCTCCGGGCTTGATCGCGACCGCATCACCCACGCCACCGTACGACTACTGGACGCCGAGGGACTCGCGAAGTTCTCCATGCGGCGGCTCGCCACCGAGTTGAACGTGACCGCGATGTCCGTCTACTGGTACGTCGACACGAAGGACGACCTCCTGGAACTCGCCCTGGACTCCGTCTTCGGCGAGTTGCCGTTGCCCGATCCGGAGGCCGAGGCCGAGGACTGGCGGGACCAGCTCCGCATGCTGGCCACGGAGTACCGGGCGCTGCTGGTACGGCACCCGTGGCTGTCCCCGGTCGCCGGGACGTTCCTCAACATCGGGCCGAACTCGCTGTCCTTCTCCCGCGTCGTCCAGCGCGTGGTCCGGCGCACGGGGCTGCCGGACCACCGGCTGACGGGGGCCATCTCGGCCGTCTTCCAGTTCGTCTACGGCTACGGCACGATCGAGGGCCACTTCTTCGCCCGGGTCGCCGACACCGGCATGACCCCCGACGACTACTTCCGGCACGCCATGACCACGCTGGACGGGGCTCCGACGGCCGCCGAGGTCGTGGAGGAGTCCAAGCGGCTCATGGCGGCCCGGGGCGGCGACACGGTCGCGGAGATGATGGAACGGGACTTCACCTTCGCCCTGGACCTGCTGGTGGCGGGCATCGAGGCGATGGTGAAACGGGGCTGAGCCCAAGCCCTACTCGCCGTCCGCGAGCCGTGCGGGGAAGCCGCCGGTGGCCACCGGGCCCCAGCGCTCGGGCGTGACGCGGATGATCGACTTGCCCTGTTTGAGCATCGCCGCCCGGGCCCCTTTTGTCCGCGTCCCTCGCACTGCTTCGCAGGCTTCGGGGCGCTGCGCCGGACTCCGTCCGTCGGGTTGGGGTGGTACGTGGCTGTCTACTCGCCGTCCGCGAGCCGTGCGGGGAAGCCGCCGGTGGCCACCGGGCCCCAGCGCTCGGGCGTGACGCGGATGATCGACTTGCCCTGCTTGAGCATCGCCGCCCGGTACTCGTCCCAGTCCGGGTGCTCGCCGGCGATGTTGCGGTAGTACTCGACGAGCGGTTCCACGGAGTCCGGCGGGTCGATGACCTCGGCGGTGCCGTCGATCTGGACCCACGGGTCGTTCCACTCGTCGCTCAGGACGACGATGCTGACGCGCGGGTCCCGCTTGGCGTTGCGGGTCTTGGCGCGCTCGGGGTAGGTCGAGACGACGATCCGCCCGGAGTCGTCCACCCCGCAGGTCAGCGGTGAGGCCTGGGGGCTGCCGTCGGCCCGCCGGGTCAGCAGCAGGGCGCGGTGACGGGGTCGTACGAAGTCGAGCAACTCGTCCAGGGAGACGGTGGTGTTGGTCGCGATGTTCGGTGCCATACCGCCACCCTAGGCGCACGGCACCGCGTTACGCCTGAGGCAGCGACTTCCCCTGCACCGCCTGGATGTCCAGCTCGACCTTGAGGGTCGTGCCGATGGCGGCGATGCCCGCCTGGACGACCTGGTTGTAGTTCATCGCGAAGTCCTCGCGGTGCAGTTCCGTAGTGGCCCGGAACGCGGCGCGGGTGCCGCCCCAGGGGTCGGCGCCGGTGCCGAGGTAGGCGAGGTCGAGGTCGACCGGTCGTACGACACCGTGGAGGGTCAGTTCGCCGGAGACCGTCCAGCGGTCGGAGCCGGCCGGGGCGAGGCCCGTGGAGCGGTAGGTGATCTCCGGGTAGCGGGCCACGTCCAGGAAGTCCGGGGAGCGCAGGTGGTCGTCGCGCATGCCGTTGCCGGTGTCGATGGACGCGGCCCGGATGACCGCCTCCACACGGGACTTGGCGATGTCGTCCGGCGCGATCTCGACCGTGGAACTGAAGTCGGTGAAACGGCCGCGCACGCTGGAGATGCCCAGGTGCTGGGCGACCGCGCCGACCGTGGAGTGCGCGGGGTCCACGGTCCAGGGCCCGGGCGGCGGGAGTTCGGTGCCGCCCTGGCGGGCCAGGGTGACCGTGCCGACCTCGGCCCGGCCGCTCGCGGTGACGATCGCGGTGGCGGCGGCGGGCGCGTATCCGACGGCGGTCACGATCACCGTGTACGGCCCGGGGGCCATGGGGTTCGGGTCCCGCACCGCTCCCTCCGCGTCCGCCTCGGCCCGCAGCACCTGCGCGCCGGTCGTGTCGGTCACCGTGACGACCGCGTGCGACACGGCCCATCCGTCGCGGGTACGGATCTTCGCGGTCAGTCCCATGTCTCTCGTCACTCCTAGCCGTACAAAGCCGCACAAAGGGAACCGGCCCGTGGGGCGTGCCTCCGCTCGGGACACGTTCCACGGGCCGGGGTGGGGGGGTGAACTACTCGCCGGGGTGGGCGAGTTCGATGTCGTGGCCGTCGGTTCCGCTGCCGTTCAGCGTGAGGGCGGTCGCGACCGGCGGGTAGCCCGTCGCGATCACCGTGTACTCGCCGCCGCTCAGGTCGGTGAAGGCGTACGCCCCGTCCGCCCCGGTGGTGGCGGTGCCGACCACGTTGCCCGCCGCGTCCACGAGGGTCACCCGGGCGTCGGCCAGCGGGCCGTGCGGGGCCCGGACCACACCGAGGACCTGGGCGCCGGAGTCGAGGTCTATCTCGATCCGGGTGACACCGGTGCCGCCGACCTCGACGGGCAGCGCGCGCGGCCGGTACCCGGCGGCGTTCACCGCGACGGTCACCGCCCCCGGCACCAGCTCGGCGAAGGCGAACTCGCCCTGCTCACCGGTGGTTCCGGTGGACAGCAGATCCCCGCGCACATCGGTCACGACGACCATCGCGTCCTTGACCGGCTGACCCGAATCGGCCGCCCGGACAAGGCCGTTGAGGCCGCTGGTGCCGCTGAGGAGGATGTCGTACGACACCGGGTCGCTGCCGTTCACGACGACCGTCGACGCCTGCGGCTGGAAGCCGTCGGCAGAGGCGATCAGGACGTACGAGCCGACGCTCGGCGCGTCCAGCGCGTAGGAGCCGTCCGCCTGCGTGACCGAGCGGCCCAGCTGGCGTCCCCCGAGGGAGATCAGGGTGACGGCGGCCTGCGGGACGGGCGCGCTCTCGGCGCCGCGGACGAAGCCGCGGACGGAAATTCCGCCGGAGGCGGGGACGGACGCGGATGCGGTCACGGGTGCGGTCTCCTCCCTGGTCGCCGTGGCCACGGCGGCGGTCCGAGTCTCGGAAGTGGCGGCCCAGCTGGGGGTGTTGTTCTCCTTGGCCGGCGGCGGAACCTCGGCCGCGTCCAGCACGCCCACGGCCTCCTCGGCGGCCTGCGCCAGCCCGCCGGACGTCCGCAGCGGGACCTCCTTGATGAACATGACGACGACGAAGGCGATGAGGGCGAAGGGCGCCGCGTACAGGAAGACATCGGCGATGCCGTGGCCGTAGGCGCTCTCCAGCCAGGTGCGGACCGTGCTCGGGAGGGCGTCCATGTCCGGGAGCGCGCTGCTGCCGACGGCCTTCGCCGCGGCGGCCTGCGACTGCGGGTCGAGCGAGGTGACGGTGTCCTTGGCGTAGTGGGTGATCCGGCCGGACATGACCGAGCCGAGCACACCGACGCCGACCGCGCCGCCGAGGGACCGGAAGAAGCTCACCGTGGAGGAGGCGGCGCCGAGGTCCTTCGGGGTGACCTGGTTCTGCGTGGAGAGGACCAGGTTCTGCATCATCGTGCCGACGCCGATGCCCAGCATGGCCATGTAGATGGACAGTTCCCAGTACGGGGTGTCGTAGCGCATCAGACCGAGCAGGCCCAGACCGGCGGTGAGGAACAGGCCGCCGGCGACCAGCCAGCCCTTCCAGCGGCCGGTCCTGGTGATGAAGCGGCCGGAGACCATCGACGCGACGAACAGACCGCCGATCATCGGGATCGTCATGACACCGGACATCGTCGGGGACTTGTCGCGGGCCAGCTGGAAGTACTGGGAGAAGAACACGGTGCCCGAGTACATGCCGACCCCGACGAACAGCGAGGCCAGGGAAGCCAGGGAGACCGTGCGGTTGCGGAACAGGCGCAGCGGGATGATCGGCTCGCTCGCCCGGGTCTCGGTGAACACGAAGAGCAGCGCCAGCACGAACGTGCCGCCCACCATCGTGTACGTCTGCCACGACAGCCAGTCGTACTTGTCGTCGGCGAAGGTCACCCAGACCAGCAGCAGCGACGCGGCGGCGGTGATGAAGAAGGCGCCGGCCCAGTCGACCTTGACCTTCCGCTTGGTGACCGGGAGGTTCAGCGTCTTCTGCAGGACGATCAGCGCGATCAGCGCGAAGGGGATGCCGACGAAGAGGCAGTAGCGCCAGCCGAGCCACGAGGTGTCGGTGATCACACCGCCGAGCAGCGGACCGCCGACGGTCGCCACGGCGAAGGTGGCGCCGGTGTAGCCGGAGTACCGGCCGCGCTCACGCGGGGCGATCATCGCGGCCATCACGACCTGGACGAGGGCGGAGAGACCGCCGGCGCCGAGGCCCTGGATGACACGGGCGCCGATCAGCATCGCCGGGTTCTGCGCGAGGCCCGCGACGACCGAGCCGATGATGTAGATGACCAGGGATATCTGGACCAGGGCCTTCTTGCTGACCAGGTCCGCCATCTTGCCCCACAGCGGCACCGAGGCCGTCATGGAGAGCAGGGCCGCGGTGACGACCCAGGTGTAGGCCTCCTGGCCGCCGCCCAGGCTGCCGATGATGGTCGGCAGGGCGTTGGTGACGATCGTCGAGGAGATGATCGCGGCGAACAGACCGAGCAGCAGCCCGGAGAGCGCCTCCATGATCTGCCGGTGCGTCATCGGAGCGCCGTCGGGGGCCGCGGGGGATCCCCCTCCGTGCTTGGCGTGAGCCCGCACACCGGCTGGTGTGGTCGTTGCCATGGGCTTCCTTTTCTTCCGTGCTTATGCGGGTGTACGGGTGGTGCGGTCGAGTTCGGGGTGGGGGGAGTGGGGGGTGTGAGGTACGTGGGGAGCGGTGAGGCGGGACGGCGGCGCGGTGCGGCAGTCGCCGAAGTCGGCGCGGAGCCGGGCCATCAGGCGGATCAGCTGGCCGACCTCGTCGTCGCTCCAGTCGCCCAGCCGGTCGGCGAGCAACTGGGCGGTCCGCCGGGACAGTTCGTCGAGCCGGACCTGGCCGCTGGAGGTGAGGCGCAGGATGCGGGAGCGCTTGTCCGAGGGGTCGGCGGACCGTTCGATCCAGCCCCGGTCGGCCACGTGCGCGACATGGCGGCTGGTCACGGACATGTCGACGGCGAGCAGCTCCGCGAGCTTGCTCATGCGCATGTCGCCGTGCCGGCCGAGCAGGGTCAGTACGGCCGCGGAACCGCTGGGGCAGTCGGACGGCAGGATCCGTCCCAGCTCCCTGCGTACGGCGCCGAAGGCGCTGAACTGACGCATCAGCTCCTCGTACTGCGTCCGCTCGGCCATCACACCTCCCCTGCTCGCCGTGTTCGTTGCTTAGGGCAACCATAAGAGAGGTTGGTTGCTACAGGCAAATAAAACGGGGCAGGTGTGGCATAAAAAGTTGGCAAAGGCAAGCATTGTTGAACGTAAACCCACAGGTGGGAATGGCTGCGCGAGGCCCCGCACTTGGGTGTCCCCCGGGGATTCGCTAGTGTCTCGGCCCATGGCAAACACCCAGGGCCCCGAGGGCAACTACGACCCCGCCGGCAGCACCCAGATGTTCCGTGCCTTCGTCGACGAGACCCCCCAGGGCGGTCGGCAGCAGCAGGCCGCCGCCTCCGCCGGACCCCGTATCGGCCTGATCGTCGGCGTTGTCGTCGCCGTGCTGGTCGTGGCGGCGGTGGTGTACATGGCGATGATGTAGCGCAGACCGCGCGACTCGGGCGGCTACCGGGCCGGCCCCACGGGGAACCGGTGGACCGTCGAATCCCGGGCCCGGAAGCCCAGCCGCTCGTACAGACGGTTGGCCGCGGCGCGGTCGGGGCGTGAGGCGGGACCGACGCCCCGGGCACCGGCTTCCCGGGCGATCCGCAACGCCTCGGGAACCGATCAATCGCGCTGCGCGCGGTCCGCCGTCGATCGGCTGCGGCTTCGTCGTGGCTGGGCGCGCCGTTCCGCGCGCCCCTTCGGGGCGCTGCTCAGCGCCACTCGACCGAGACGTCCCGTGTCTCGATGTGCATCCCCAGCGGCACGCGCCACGCGTCGACGCACACCGTCCAGGACTTCTGCCTGCGCGTGCCGGGTGCGATCGGCACGGGGAGTTGCTCGGTGGAGTCGATCGTCGCCCAGTCGATCCCCAGAGCCCCGATGATGTGCGTCCCGAACGTCACCGTGCCCGAACGGACCGCCGTACCCCCGGAGTTGTGGAAGCTCATGGTGACGTCCTCGCACCAGCGGTGGGCCGTGGGCCTGCGGGTGGGGGTGTCCCAGGTGAGGGCGGCGGGGGTGGCCGGAGCTGTCGTAGGAGCGGTGGCTGGGGTCGGTGGTGGTGAAGGTGTGCTGCCACTGCCGGACTTGGCGGCCTTGGACGGAGTCTGTGCTGAAGTCCCGGTCGGGCGCGGCGGCTTGGGTGACCTGGGGGCATCCAGCGGTACCAGCGTCACGCCGCCGGTCGGGCGGGACGTCGTAGCGGATGGTGGCCGGGGTGGGCCGACCGCCGCGTAACCGCCGTTGCCGCTGCCCGCGCACGCGGTCAGCGTCGCGCAGACGACGGCCGCCGACGCACCCAGCAGGGCGCCTCGGCGGCCAGTTGTCCGTGTGGGACGACGCATCGCGCCATGGTGGCTGACACTTCGTCAAATAGGAACCCTTGGCGGCGGGTTCAGAAGGGGACTCAGTCCGAGATCAGGCCCTCGCGCAGGGTGGACAGGGTGCGCGTGAGGAGCCGGGAGACGTGCATCTGGGAGATGCCGACCTCCTCGCCGATCTGCGACTGGGTCATGTTGGCGAAGAAGCGCAGCATGATGATCCGGCGCTCGCGGGGCGGGAGCTTGGCCAGGAGGGGCTTCAGCGACTCGCGGTACTCCACGCCCTCCAGGGCCGTGTCCTCGTAGCCGAGGCGGTCCGCGAGGGAGCCCTCGCCGCCGTCGTCCTCGGGGGCCGGGGAGTCGAGCGAGGAGGCCGTGTAGGCGTTGCCGACCGCGAGGCCGTCGACGACGTCCTCCTCGGACACGCCCAGCACCGCGGCGAGTTCGGGGACGGTCGGGGACCGGTCCAGCTTCTGGGAGAGCTCGTCGCTGGCCTTCGTGAGGGCCAGCCGCAGCTCCTGGAGGCGACGCGGGACGCGCACCGACCACGACGTGTCGCGGAAGAAGCGCTTGATCTCGCCCACGACGGTCGGCATCGCGAACGTCGGGAACTCCACCCCGCGTTCGCAGTCGAACCGGTCGATCGCCTTGATCAGGCCGATCGTGCCGACCTGGACGATGTCCTCCATCGGCTCGTTGCGGGAGCGGAAACGCGCGGCGGCGTAACGCACCAGCGGGAGGTTGAGCTCGATGAGGGTGTCCCTGACGTAACCGCGCTCGGGGCTGTTCTCGTCGAGTGCGGCGAGCCGCAGGAAGAGGGAGCGGGACAGGGTGCGGGTGTCGATGGCTCCCGTGGTCGGGAGGGCCGGGGCCGGTACGGCGGGTACGGCCTCCAGGACCGTAACGGCGTCGAGTGCGGGCTCAGCCTCGCTCTTGGTGAGCGTGAGCACCTTCGAGCTGCCCTGGTCTGCGGACATGCCACCCCCTTTGGGTCGCGGGACGGTCGCGGCGATCGCCCCCGTCTGGGGAGCGGTGCCTTCACCTGAATACCGGAGCCTGGGCCACGGCAAACGCGCTTCCGGCAGAATGTCACATGTCGGCAACACGCTGTAGTGACATGTCGACATGTCAGTTACGAATCAGCCCTGGAAACGGGGGGTCTGACGGTTTTTCAGCGAAGAACTGTCGGGAACCGCCCTAATGGGCGATTCACTCGTACCGGTGACAGTTCGCCAGTACTTTCGGTTATGCCTCGATGCGGTTCGCGGAGCGCAGTCGCTGGAAGCTGCGCGCGAGGAGACGGGAGACGTGCATCTGGGAGACGCCGAGTTCCGCGCTGATCTGCGACTGGGTGAGGTTGCTGTAGTAGCGCAGGAGCAGGATCCGCTGTTCGCGCTCCGGGAGTTGGACCAGCAGGTGCCGGACGAGGTCGCGGTGTTCCACGCCGTCCAGGGCCGGGTCCTCGTAGCCGAGCCGGTCCAGCAGGCCGGGCAGTCCGTCGCCCTCCTGGGCGGCCTCCAGTGAGGTCGCGTGGTACGAGCGGCCGGCCTCGATGCAGGACAGCACCTCGTCCTCCCCGATCCGCAGCCGCTCGGCGATCTCGGCGGTGGTCGGAGTGCGCCCGAAGGCGGTCGTCAGGTCCTCGGTCGCCGCGTTGACCTGCACCCACAACTCGTGCAGCCGGCGCGGGACATGGACCGTGCGGACGTTGTCGCGGAAGTAGCGCTTGATCTCACCGATGACGGTCGGCATCGCGAACGTCGGGAACTGCACGCCCCGGTCCGGGTCGAAGCGGTCGATGGCGTTGATCAGACCGATGGTGCCGACCTGGACGACGTCCTCCATCGGCTCGTTGCGGGAGCGGAAGCGGGCGGCGGCGTAGCGCACGAGCGGGAGGTTGGCCTCGATGAGCGCCCCGCGCACCCGGTTGTGCTCCGGCGTACCCGGCTGGAGCCCCTTGAGCTGGCCGAACAGCACCTGGGTGAGGGCCCGGGTGTCGGCGCCGCGGCTGCGGGGCGGAGCGGCTGCCGCCGGGGGCTGGGCGGGAGCCTCTTCCTGAGGCGGCGCTGTACTGGCCGACACGGTCAACGCCACACCTCTTCAATAGGTCAACTCATCCGTCAAAAGCGGTCATAGCATCACAAGACATGTGCACTGTGTGCAAGCACCGACTAATACCTTGTTAGGCCGTGTTGACGGGCAAGTTGGGGCATAAGGCGCAGTAAAGCCCCCTGCCGCGACGGCAGGGGGCTCTTCGGTGGCGCGTTCAGATCTCGTAGTCGGCGATCACCCAGGTGGCGAACTCGCGCCACAGCGCGACGCCCGCCTGGTGCGCGGGGTGTTCGACATACCGCTTCAGGGCGTCGGCGTCGTCGGCCGAGGAGTTGATCGCGAAGTCGTAGGCGATGGGGCGGTCGCTGATGTTCCAGCCCAGCTCCCAGGAGCGCAGGTCCTGAATCAGGTCGCCGAGCGGACGGAAGGCCTCGACGCCCGCCACCACCCGCGGGTCGTCGCGCTGGACGCCCTCGTTGAGCTTGAAGAGGACGAGGTGGCGGATCATCTGCACGCTCCCGGGTGGTCGGCTACTGCGCCCCGTCGGCCAGCCAGGTCATGAAGTCGCCGATGGCCTTCGCGGCGTCCGATATGCCCTCGAAGCCTATCTGGACGTAGTCGGCCGCCTTGGACGGGTCCGTGATGATCACGTACAGCGCGAAGACCACGAGCACATAGACGGCGATCTTCTTCGCGTTCACCGCCATCGCGGCCTCCCCTGTGACGTCCGTGCCCGTGGGCCCCCTGTTGCCGGCGGTGAGTGTAACCTTCACGGCCCCTTTTTGGATCTACGCACGAAGGGCCCCGTCTCTCGACGGGGCCCTCCAGAAGCGGTAGCGGAGGGATTTGAACCCTCGGTGACTTGCGCCACACTCGCTTTCGAGGCGAGCTCCTTCGGCCGCTCGGACACGCTACCGAGAGAGACCTTACAACAAGGTGGGGCGTGGTTTGAAATCGGTAATCGGCGGCCTGCTACCGGCTGCGGAAGAACTCCGTGAGGACGCGCGCGCACTCGTCCGCGAGCACGTCCCCGATCACCTCGGGGCGGTGGTTGAGCCGCCGGTCGCGTACGACGTCGAAGAGCGAGCCGGCCGCGCCGGCCTTCTCGTCGCGGGCGCCGTAGACGACCCGGTCGACCCGGGACTGTACGAGCGCGCCCGCGCACATCGTGCAGGGTTCGAGGGTGACGACCAGGGTGCAGCCGGACAGCCGCCACTCGCCGAGGCGCGCGGCGGCCCTCCGGATCGCGAGGACCTCGGCGTGCGCCGTCGGATCGCCGGTGGCCTCGCGTTCGTTGTGCCCGGTGGCCAGCACGGTCGTACCGTCCGGGGACAGTACGACCGCGCCGACCGGGACGTCGCCGCCCAGGGCGGCCTGTCCGGCCTCGTCCAGGGCGAGCCGCATCGCGGCCCGCCAGCGGTCGCGTACCGGGTCCGGAGTCCCTTCTGTGCGTGCTGTTGTCAGCGGACGGTCTCCAGGACCTCCGAGGCCCCCAGGGCCTCGGCGATGGAGCTCAGCGCGTCGTCGGCGTCGAGTTGGCGCAACTCCTTCTCGCCGACGCCCAGGTCGTCGAGGATCTGGCTGTCCCCGACCGGGCTGTGCGGAACGGCCTCGGCAGACGTGCCGTCCTCGTCGTCGTCCTCCTCGGAGTCACCGTCCTCGGTGCCGTCGAGGTCGAGGGAGTCCAGATCGACGACATCGTCGTCGTCCGGATCCCTGCCGAGCAGCTCGTCCGTGAGCAGGATCTCGCCGTACGAGCTGCGGGCTGCCGCAGCTGCGTCCGAGACGTAGATCCGGGGGTCGTCCTCGCCGTCGATGCGGACGACGCCGAACCAGGCGTCCTCCTGCTCGATGAGCACCAGCACCGTGTCGTCCTCGGGCGAGGCTTCACGGGCCAGTTCGGCCAGATCCGACAGGCTCTCGACATCGTCGAGCTCTGTGTCGCTCGCTTCCCACCCGTCTTCGGTGCGCGCGAGCAGTGCGGCGAAGTACACCGTGACTCTCCCACTGGTCTTAGGCGTGCCGGTTGGGGGTCCCCCCGGCGGAGGTTACGGGCGGGGAGAGCTCGTGCTCCGAGCCCCACCCACTCGGAATCGTGGCAGAAACAAGGCGTTCAGGGGACGTCTTCGGCTCCCTGTGTCCGCCCGTTTTGATCGACCACCAGCGGGATCGTACGCGTCGATCGCCGTGCACACGCACCCGGTTGGCCTTACAAGGTGCTGTGAGACAGGCCTCAACTACCAGCGGAAGGTCCGCATACGCATGGCGTGGCGCAGCCGGGCGGCCTTGGCGCGGCGGGGCTGGACGCGGTCGCGCAGCTCACGGGCCTCGGTCAGTTCGCGCAGGAACTGTGCCCGGCGCCGTCTGCGCTCGGCATCGTTCTCCCGGCTCTCGTGTTGTGACGGGTCCTCGTGGGACTCACGGTCAGGCATCGGCTCACCACCCCGGTCCGTCCCTCCCACTTTCCCGCGGACGGGCGGTTTGATGCCAGTGCGGGCGGAATCGTGGCCGGTGGGGGGCGTCGTCGCGGAGGGCCGGAGCGGGGCCGCGGCAGCCGCGGGGCCCGGCTACTGTTGTGGACATGCGTCTCCACGTCGTCGACCACCCCCTGGTCGCCCACAAGCTCACCACGCTGCGCGACCAGCGCACCGACTCCGCGACCTTCCGCCGCCTGGCCGACGAGCTGGTCACCCTGCTCGCCTACGAGGCCACGCGCGACGTGCGCACCGAACAGGTCGACATCACGACGCCGGTCGCTCCGACCACCGGCGTCAAGCTGTCCTACCCGCGCCCGCTGGTGGTGCCGATCCTGCGAGCCGGCCTCGGCATGCTGGACGGCATGGTCAGGCTGCTGCCCTCGGCGGAGGTCGGCTTCATGGGCATGGTGCGCAACGAGGAGACGCTGCAGGCCTCCACGTACGCCACGCGCATGCCGGAGGACCTCTCCGGCCGTCAGGTGTACGTCCTGGACCCGATGCTGGCCACCGGCGGCACCCTGGTCGCGGCGATCCGCGAGCTGATCAAGCGCGGCGCGGACGACGTCACCGCCGTGGTGCTGCTCGCCGCCCCCGAGGGCGTCGAGGTCATGGAGCGCGAGCTCGCGGGCACCCCGGTGACGGTCGTGACGGCCTCGGTCGACGAGCGCCTGAACGAGCACGGCTACATCGTCCCGGGCCTCGGCGACGCGGGCGACCGGCTGTACGGGGCGGCCGAGTAAGGCCGAGCAGGACTCGGGTCAACACCCGATTCCCGTACGGCTCTTACCTGCCGTGGGGCTCGCGGGCCCTACGAGCAGGCCTTCGGGGTCGTGGTGGCCGTCGGTGCCGGTCCGCTCAGCGCGGCCAGGGCCTTGTCGGCGGCGGCCTTCGCCGTGAGGTCCTTGAAGGCGGTGCCGATGATCAGGTCCACGGCGGTGCCCTTGCGGGTGGCCTCGGTGCGGCGCTCGGCGCCGGTGAGCTGGGTGGCGAGGACGGGCAGCGAGGTGTCGAGGGAGGCGGCGGGGCCGAGCAGTATCCCGGTGCCCTTGACCTTCTTGTCGAACTGCGGGGACGCGTTGCCCACGTCGCCGATTTTGAAGCCGCGCTTCTTGAGTTCGTCGGCGGTCGACTTGGCGAGGCCGCTGCGGGGCGTGGCGTTGTAGACGTTCACGGTGATCTGGGCGGGCTTCGGCACGGCGGCGTTCGCGCCGGTGCCTGCCGAAGCCGACGGGCTCGCCTTGGTCGCGCAGTCCGCCTTGGGACCGGCCGCCGAGGCCTGCTTGCCGCCACCGGTGAAGACGTCGATGAGCTGCAGTGTGCCCCACCCGCCCACACCCAGTACGGCGACGGACGCGACCACCATGAGGACGAGCCTCCCGCGGCGCCGCGGACGGCGCATGCGCGGGTATTTGTCCCCCGTGATCCGGTACTGGCCGCCCATGCCTGGGGGAGTCAGCATGCTCATGAGCGCAGCGTAGTGCGCCCGGGCGACGATGCCTACTAGATGATCATTCGACAGCGCCGAGACCAACCCGAAAGGGTCAACGGTCTACTGGAAGACAGTCGTCTGGGCCTTGTCGGGGGTGCGGCTCAGTCCAGTTCGAGGACGCGCGCGTGCAGTACCTGCCGCTGCTGCAGCGCGGCGCGGACGGCGCGGTGCAGGCCGTCCTCCAGGTACAGGTCGCCCTGCCACTTCACGACGTGCGCGAAGAGGTCGCCGTAGAAGGTCGAGTCCTCGGCGAGCAGGGTCTCCAGGTCGAGCTGGCCCTTGGTCGTCACCAGCTGATCGAGGCGGACCGGGCGCGGCGCGACATCCGCCCACTGCCGGGTGCTTTCCCGGCCGTGGTCGGGGTACGGCCGGCCGTTTCCGATGCGCTTGAAGATCACACGGAAAGCCTACCGGTCATGACGTTCCGGGCGCAGCCATGGAGACGGAGTGCGACGCTGGAAAAGATGCCGCAAAGATGGGCAAAAAGGGAACAGGGGCCTGATATGAGTGACAGCGAGACGATCGCCGCCGGGTACGCCTTCACAGGACCTGCACTCGATCTGGGCGCCCTGCTCTGGGACGGAGCCTGTCTGTCCGAGGCGCAGATCCGCATCCCGCTCCCGATGCTCAACCGCCACGGTCTGGTCGCGGGCGCCACCGGTACCGGCAAGACCAAGACGCTCCAGCTCATCGCCGAGCAGCTCTCGGCACAGGGCGTGCCCGTGTTCCTCGCGGATGTGAAGGGCGATGTGTCGGGCATTTCGGCGCCGGGCGCGGCGAACGACAAGGTCGCGGGCAGAGCCGCCGAGGTCAAGCAGCAGTGGACGGCGACCGGCTTCCCCGCCGAGTTCTACGCCCTCGGCGGCATCGGCCACGGCATCCCCGTCCGCGCCACGATCACCGGCTTCGGGCCGGTACTGCTCTCCAAGGTCCTCCAGCTCAACCAGACCCAGGAGCAGTCCCTCGGCCTGATCTTCCACTACGCCGACACCAAGGGCCTGGAGCTGATCGACCTCAAGGACCTCCGGGCCGTCGTCACCTTCCTGACCTCGGACGAGGGCAAGCCGGAACTGAAGAACATCGGCGGCCTGTCCACCGCCACGGCCGGCGTGATCCTGCGCTCCCTCACCGCCTTCGAGGCGCAGGGCATGGCCGACTTCTTCGGCGAGCCGGAGTTCGACACGAGCGAGCTGCTGCGCACCGCGCAGGACGGCCGGGGCATGGTCTCCGTCCTCGAACTCCCCGCCGTCCAGGACAAACCGCAGCTCTTCTCGACCTTCCTGATGTGGCTGCTGGCCGACCTCTTCCACGACCTCCCGGAGGTCGGCGACGCCGACAGGCCGAAGCTCGTCTTCTTCTTCGACGAGGCGCATCTGCTCTTCAACGACGCCTCCAAGGCCTTCCTCGACTCCATCACGCAGACCGTCCGTCTGATTCGCTCGAAAGGGGTCGGCGTCTTCTTCGTGACCCAGACCCCCAAAGACGTCCCGGGCGACGTCCTGGCCCAGCTCGGCAACCGCGTCCAGCACGCGCTGCGCGCCTTCACCCCCGACGACCAGAAGGCCCTGAAGGCCACCGTGAAGACCTTCCCGAACTCCGCCTACGACCTGGAGGAGATCCTGACGGGACTGGGCACGGGGGAGGCCGTCGTCACCGTCCTGAGCGAGAACGGCGCCCCGACCCCCGTCGCCGTCACCCGCCTCCGCGCCCCCGAGTCCCTGATGGGTCCGGTCGACGCGACGACCCTCGACCAGGCGGTCAAGTCCTCGTCCCTCTACGGCCGTTACGCACAGGCTGTGGACAGAGAGTCGGCCTACGAGAGGCTGTCGGAGGCGCGACCGGCTCCTGCCGAGACACCGAAGGCGGCAGCGAAGAGGGCTCCGGCCAAGGAGGACGAGTCGATGGTCCAACAGGTCGTCGGCAGCGGCATGTTCAAGTCCCTGGCGCGTTCCGTCGGCACCCAGATCGGCCGTGAGATCACCCGCTCGCTGTTCGGCACGGCCCGGCGGAAGCGGTAGCGCTCCGCCGGAAGCCGAAAGGGTGGCGAGCGCTGTCGGCCGGCTGCGGCGCCGTTGTGGCCGGGATCGCCCACGCGGCGGCAGCCGCACACGGGTACGGCCCCGCGCCCCTTTGGGGGGCGCGGGAACCGCAGCCGGTTCGTCCGACCTGCTCAGCGCTCCTGTTCCTTCGGGGCCCGTTGGGGTTCGGGCCGGCGGACGTCTGGCTTCGGCGCGTTGCGTACGGCCTCCGCGCGCAGCAGGGCGCGCAGGACCGCGTACGGGTCTGTGGGCATGCCGGTGTTCCTTGCGTCGTACTGACTTGGCTGACCTTGCTCGGGGCGGTCGGTCCGTCAGCAGCGCAGGACCACGGTGCGCCGGGCCCGCAGGGTGTACGACGGCCCGTGCGGCGCGGGGAGGGATCGGCTCGCGGGGCCGTGGAACACCGGGGCAGGCGCGGGGCGCAGGGGCGCGGTGGCCCGGTGGACGGTGAGGGAAGGGGGTCGTACGGCGGCCGTGTCGAGGACGTCGTACTCGATGGTCGTCTCGACGGACGAGGCGACGGGCATCACACGCATCTCCGCGTGCGTGCCCGGTACCAGCAGGGCGAGCAGCAGCACGAGCGCCCGCAGCCAGGCACGGCTGCGGGGGAGGCTGCGTGCGGTGCTCACGGGGGTCAATCTGCCCTGTGGATCCACGGCGTTCATCGCGTCCGGAGCGGGATACGCCCGCATGGAGTACGGGTCCCGGTCACAGGGAGGTCGGTACCTGCTTGGCCCGGCTCCGCATCCGGACGGCCGTGATGATCTCGACGACGCCGACCGCGACCAGCCAGATGCCGCCGACGAGGGTGAGGACGGCGACCGAGCGGAACGGTGAGTCGATGAGGACGATGCCCGCGATGAACGTGACGATCCCGAGGAAGATCTGCCAGCCGCGCGCGGGCATGTTCTTGTCGGAGGCGGCGGCCAGGGTCTGGGTGATGCCCCGGATCAGCCAGCCGATGCCGATCCACAGGGCGAGCAGCAGGATCGACTGCATCGGGCCGCGGAAGCAGAACAGGCCCAGCACGATCGACAGCGCGCCGCTGATGAACGCCAGCACGCGCAGCGAGGTCGCCCTGTGGGTGCCGAAGGCGGCGACCAGCTGGAAGACGCCGCTGATCAGCAGGTAGACGCCGAAGAGGATGCCGGCCGCGAAGAGGGACGCGCCCGGCCACACCAGGACCAGGACGCCCAGGATCAGGGACGCGATGCCGGTGAGCAGGACGACCTGCCAGGCGGCCCTGGACAGGGCGTGCAGGGGACCTTCGAGGTCCGGTTCCCGGTAGCCCTCGTCCTGCGGGGGCCGCGGTGCGTGGGCGCGGCGGTCGTCGAACTCCGGGCCCCAGGAGGGGCCGCTCGGTGCCTCGTTCATGGTCCATCGTTTGACCGGGGTCGGACGGCCCGCCACCGGGGGCGGGCCACCTGGCTGACGCGGTGGCCGACGCGGTTACCTGCCGTCGGCCGCCTTCGCCGCCTTGGCCGCCGCCTTCATCTCCTGCTTGTGCGCGCGCACCTTGGCCAGTGACTCGGGGCCGGTGATGTCGGCGACCGAGCGGTAGGACCTGGGTTCGCCGTAGGCGCCGGCCGCCTCCCGCCAGCCCTTCGGGGTGACGCCGAGCTGCTTGCCGAGCAGGGCCAGGAAGATCTGCGCCTTCTGCTTGCCGAACCCGGGCAGTTCCTCAAGGCGCTTCAGCAGGTCCGCCCCGGTTCCGACGCCCGCCCAGACGGCGCCGGCGTCCCCGTCGTAATGCTCGACGAGGTACTGGCACAGCTGCTGGATCCGCTTGGCCATCGAGCCCGGGTAGCGGTGCACGGCCGGCTTCTCGGAGAGGAGTGCGGCGAAGACCTCGGGGTCGCGGGCTGCGATGTCGTGCGCGTCCAGGTCGCCGGCGCCGAGCCGGTCGGCGATCGTGCGCGGCCCCTTGAACGCCCACTCCATCGGCACCTGCTGGTCGAGCAGCATCCCGACCAGCGCGGCGAGCGGGGAACGGCCGAGGAGTTCGTCGGCCTCGGGGTCCTGGGCGAGGTGAAGGGTGACGTCCATGGATCGATGATGGCGCGGACGGGAGCGGGATGCCTCCTCTTGCGCGTCCGGCTCAGGACGCCCGCCAGTACCCCAGCGCGTGCATCCGCTCCCGCCGTACGCCCAACTCCTTGCGGACGTACGACGACAGCGCCCGGGTCGTCGTCGTGTCGCAGGTGATCCAGACGTAGGGGGCGGGAGTGGCCTTCAGGAGGTCGGGGAGTTCCGCGCGGACCCGCTCGACCAGCCGGCCCCTGGGGAGCGCGCGGATCTCGTGCCGGTCCGGGTCGGTGCGGAGGGGGAGTCCGTCGGGCTCGCCCTCGAACCAGATCGTCGCCGGGAGCGTCGAACCCACCGCGCCCAGCAGGGAGTTGACGGCGGGGACGGATGCCGGGTCGCCGATCGCGAAGAGGTGGGAGGGTGCCGGGTCGGGGGCCTCGAAGCCGGTGCCCTGAACCGTCGCCTCGATGGTGTCGCCGGGTTTCGCGGACCGTGCCCAGTCGCTGGCGCGGCCCTCGTGCAGGGCGAATTCGAGGCCGAACGTGCCGGCCGCCGGGTCGGGGTCGACCAGGGTGTACGCCCGCTGGTGCGGCTTGCCCGCGTCGTCGAACCAGAGCCGGACCCACATCGTCGGGTGGACGCCGGTCGCCGCGAGCATGCCGCCGTCGGTGAGACGGAGGCGGCGATAGCGCGGGGTGACGTCCTCCGCCCGCGTGACGGTGAACTCGAAGTCCTTGGCGCGCAGCAGCCGGAGAACCGCGCCCTCCCATCCGCGCCCCTGTGCCATCGTCCTTTCACCTTTCGCGTACGCTTTCTCCACCAATAACTTAGGCAAGGCTAACCTAAAGAACAGCCTGCAAGCAGAGAAGCAGAGGGGCCACAGGGTGACGACCCAGATCTACCGCGATGCCTGGGGAATCCCCCACCTGCGCGCCGGAGACGCCGACGAACTCGCCCGCGCCCAGGGCCGCGTCACCGCCCACGACCGCGCCTGGCAGCTGGAGGCCGAACGGCATCGCGCACAGGGCACCTCGGCCGCCTTCCTCGGTATCGGCGCCCTGCCCTGGGACCTCTTCGCCCGCCGCGCCCGCCTCGACGACACCGCGAGACGCTGCTTCGCCGCCCTGGAGAGGCGGGACCCGGAGACCGCGCGCTGGGTCCGTTCGTACGTCGACGGTGTCAACGAAGGTCTCGCCGAAGCGGGAGCCGAGGCACCCGAGTTCGCCGAGTCGGGCCTCGCGCCCGGCCGTTGGGAGCCCTGGACCCCACTCGGGGTCTGGCTCGCCACGCACATCCTGTTCGCCGGGTTCCCGGCCAAGCTCTGGCGCGAGGAGGCGATACGGCACCTCGGTCCGGACGCCGTCGGCCTGTTCGCCACGGACGGGCCCGGCACCTCCGGCAGCAACGGCTGGCTGGTGAGCGGGGCCCGGACCACGACCGGCCTGCCCCTCCTCGCCGGTGACCCGCACCGCTTCATCGAGGACCCCGGCGTCTACCAGCAGATCCACCTCTCCTGCCCGGAGTTCGACGTGGTCGGCCTCGCCGTGCCCGGCGTCCCCGGCATCGCCCACTTCGGCCACACCGGCACGGTCGCCTGGGCCATCACCAACGCGATGGCCGACTACCAGGACCTCTACCGGGAGCGGTTGCGCCGCACCGGCGCCGGAGTGGAGGCCCTCGGCCCGGACGGCGCCTGGCGGTGCGCGGCCCGGCACACGGAGACGGTCGAGGTGGCGGACGAGGAACCCGTCGAGGTCGAGGTCGTCGAGACCGAACGCGGGCCGGTCGTCATCGGCGGGCCTGAGGGACTCGACGGCGGAGTCACCGCGCCGCCCGGCACCCCACCCCTCGCCATCAGCCTCCGCTACCCGCCCCGCGTCACCGAGGACCTCGGCTTCACCACCCTCCTCCCCCTCCTCCGCGCCCGTCGAGTCGCCGACGTGGACCGGGCGTTCGACGACTGGGCCGAACCCGTCAACGTCGTCCAGGCCGCCGACACCGAGGGCGGACTGCTGCACCGGGTGGCCGGAAACGTGCCGCTCCGCGCCGAGGCCAACCGCACCCGGCTCGTCCCCGCCTGGGAACCCGGCCACGAATGGCACGGCCGGCACCGGCCGCCCCGCGCCGAACCGGCCGCCGACGGCATCGCGGTCATGGCCAACCAGCGCGGCCCGGCCACCCCGCTCGGAATCGAGTTCGCCCCGCCCCACCGCGCCGACCGCATCACCGCGCTCCTCGCCGGGCGCGCGTACTGGTCGGCCGCCGACCTGCCCGCCATCCACATGGACACCCATCTCGGCTCCGCCGCACCCCTGTTGGACCACCTGGCCGCACTCACCGACCTCACCCCGGAGGCCGCCGTACTCCGCGACCGGCTGCTGACCTGGGACCGCCGCATGGACGCCGGCAGCACGGACGCCGCCGCCTACGCGGCCGTGCGCGGCGCGGTCGTGCGACGGCTCGCGGCCCATCCGGCGTTCGCCGCACTGGCCGAGCCGCCCGCCTACCCGGAGGTGTTCCTGCCGTGGCTCGCGCTGCTCCCGCGCGTCGGCTTCGCGCTCGAACACCTGCTGCGGGCACGGGAGCTGTACGGCATCGAGCGGTCGGAGATCGTCCGCGAGGCGGTCGAGGAGGCCGCCGCCGAGCAGGCCGGTGCGTGGGGTGACACCCACCGCCTGACTCCCTGGCGGGCGCTGACCGACACCCCGACTCCGGGGCCGGGCCTGTCCGGTGACCACGACTGCGTGCTGTGCACCTCCTCCGTGCCGGGCCTCACCGACCTGAGCGCACGCGGTCCGGCGGCCCGCTTCGTGTGGGACCTCGCGCGGCGGGAGGACAGCCTGTGGGTGGTGCCGCTGGGCGCGTCGGGGCTGCCCGGTTCACCGCACCACCACGACCAACTCCCCTTGTGGCTCAAGGGAGATCTGGTCCCGGTGATCACCGACTTCAGCCGCCTCGAACCCGAGACCCCCGCCCGTGAACCGGTCCACGAACAGCACGTCGACGGCTTCGGCACCGTCCGCGTCCTGCCCCTGGACCCGGCGGCCGACGCCGAGGTGGTCCACCGCTGGGTCAGCGAGGAACGGGCCGCGTTCTGGGGCATGAACGGCCTCACCCGGGACCAGGTCGCCGCGATCTACGCCCACATGGACACCCTCGACACCCATCACGCGTACCTGGTGCTCAGGGACACCGAACCGGTCGCCCTCCTGCAGACCTACGAGCCCGCCGCCGACCGCGTCGGTGACTGCTACGCCGTAGAACCCGGGGACATCGGCATCCACCTCCTCCTCGCCCCCGCCGGACCGGACGGCACCCGCCCCGGCTGGTCGGCGGCGCTGATGGGCGTCCTCGCCGCGTACGCCCTGCTGGGTCCGGACCGGCGCCGGATCGTGGTCGATCCGGACGTGCGGAACGAGAAGGCGATCACGCGCTTCCTGCGGCAGGGCTTCGTGGCGGGCCCTCAGGTGGTGCTCCCGGAGATCGACGTCCCGGACGTGTTCCTGCCCGAAAAGCACGCCCAACTGGCGTTTCTCCCTCGCGAGGTGGCCTTCCCGTAGCCTGCCGGAGTGACCCCAGAAGACCTCGTCGCCCACTACGACCTGGAGCCGATCCCCCGCGAGGGCGGCCTGTTCCGCCGTACCTGGGCGGGCCCGGAACGGTCCGACGGCCGTCCCGAGGGCACCGCGATAGTCGCCCTCCTCGCCGCACCGGACTTCTCCGCCCTGCACCGCCTGCCCAGCGACGAGGTCTGGCACTTCTACCTCGGCGACCCCCTCGAACTCCTGCTCCTCGCCCCCGACGGCACCTCCCGCACGGCGGTCCTCGGCCCGGAGATCACCCGTGGCCAGCACCTCCAGTTCACCGTGCCGGCCGGCACCTGGATGGGGGCGCGGGCGGTCGGCGCGTGGACGTTCTTCGGCTGCACGATGGCGCCCGGTTTCACCTACGGGGGCTACGAGCACGGCGACGCCGCCGAGCTGACCGCCCGCTACCCGTCCGAGGCCGCCCGCATCGCCGGGCTGTGCCGCCCGTGAGCGGCCTGCTGTCGGGCCAGGTCGCCCTGGTCACGGGCGCGGGCGGCGGCATCGGCCGGGGCATCGCCCTGCGGTTCGCCGAACAGGGCGCGGCGGCGGTCGCGGTCCACTGTCGTACGGCGGTGGAGGCGGCCGGTGAAGTCGCTGCCCGCGTCAGGGAGTTGGGCACCCGGTCCGTCGTACTGCGAGCAGATCTGACCGACGAGGACGACTGCCGGGCGCTGGTCCGCGAGGCGGCGGAGTTCGGTGGCGGGCGGCTGACGGCGCTGGTCAACAACGCGGGCGTCCAGCCGACGCAGCCGCTGGACGGGATGACGGCCGCGGACTGGCGGGCGGTCGTCGACACCAACCTCGGCAGCGTCTTCGCGTGCACGCAGGCGGCGGTGGAGATCATGCGGGAGCAGGGCGCAGGCTCCGTGACACACATCGCGTCCATCGAGGCGAGCGCGCCGGCGCCGCTGCACGCGCACTACTGCGCGTCCAAGGCGGCCGTGGTGATGCACGCGCGGTCGGCGGCCCTGGAGTACGGCCCGTACGGCATCCGCGTCAACACGGTCTCGCCCGGTCTGATCGACCGGGAGGGGCTGGGGGAGGCCTGGCCGGAAGGGGTGCGGAGATGGCGGGAGGCGGCACCGGCCGGGCGACTGGGCCGGCCCGAGGACGTGGGTGACGCGTGCGTGTTCCTGGCGTCCCCCCTCGCCTCCTGGATCACCGGGCACGACCTGGTCGTGGACGGCGGAGTCTCGGCCCGGCCCACGTGGTGAGCGAAAGGCGGGGCGCGTCCGTACGTAGTCCGAGGCCTGCAAGTCCGAAGACGGAGATATGACGTGCGCCGACGACGGAACGAGGGACAGCGTTTTGGACGCGACGGAGTCGACCGGGACCACGGAGGCAGTCGGCGGCGAGGAGTTCAAGGGCTGGTGCTGCTGGGCACCGTGCTGGTCCTGCTCCTCCTCGGCGGCGCGGGCACCGCGTCCGCGCACGCCGCACTCGAATCCACCGACCCCGCCGACGGAAGCGTCCTCAAGTCGGCCCCCCGCACCCTCACCCTCACCTTCTCCGAGTCCGTCGCCCTGCTCGACGACTCCTTCCGCGTCTACGACCCAGACAACCGGCGGGTGAAGACCAGCTCCGCGCACCATGCGAAGGACGCCGCAGACACGGCGAGCGTCACCCTTCCGGCCAGGCTCGGCAACGGCACCTTCACGGTCGCCTGGCGCGTCGTCTCGGCCGACAGCCACCCCGTCTCGGGCGCCTTCACCTTCTCCGTCGGCAAACCCTCCGCCACCACCCCGATCAGCACGGCCCCGAACGAGAACCCGCTGACGGGCAGCCTGTACGACGCAGCCCGCTACTTCGCGTACATCGCCGCCGCCCTCCTCATCGGCACGGCCACCTTCATGGCCCTGTGCCGCCCCCCGAACCCCACGGTCCTCAACAAGCCGATCCTGACGGGCTGGTGGACCCTCCTGGCGTCAACCCTGGCCCTGCTGCTTCTCCGTGCCCCCTACGAGGCGGGCAGCGGCCTGGCCACGGCCCTCGACCCCGCCGCCCTCCCCCGCACCCTCACCACCCGCCCGGGCCAGGCCCTCGCGGCCCGCCTGCTCCTCCTCGCCGCAGCGGCCTTCTACCTCCTACGACTCCGGGGACGGGAGCGCTTCGGACGAGTCGCCCTGGGCACGGGCGCCGCCCTGGCCGTCGGGCTGGCCCTGACCTGGGCGTCGGCGGAGCACGCGTCCGCCGGCATCCAGGTACCGGTCGCGATGACATCGGCGGTCCTGCACCTGCTCGCGATGTCGGTCTGGCTGGGCGGCCTCACGGCCCTCCTGACCGTCCTCTACCGCTCACCCGAGCTGGACGCGGCCCCGGTGGCCCGTTTCTCCCGCCTCGCCTTCATCTCGGTCACCGTCCTGGTCGTCACCGGCGTCTACCAGTCCTGGCGCGGCCTCGGCTCCTGGAACGCCCTGACCGGCACGTCCTACGGCCGCATCCTGCTCGTGAAACTCGGCGCGGTGGTGCTGCTGCTCGCGGCGGCGGCCTGGTCACGACAGTGGACGGCACGGCTTGCCGGGGCTGAAGTACGCCTCGCCGTGCCCGAGTTGGTGCGCACGGGCGCCGACGCGACGACGACGGCGGCCTCCACCGGTGACGACGAGAACCTCCCGGACCCCGGTGCCGGTGACGGCTCCCCAAACGGATACCGCCGCGGCCTGCGCCGCTCGGTCCTGCTCGAAGTCGCCGTCGGCGTCACCGTGTTGGTGATCACGACCCTGCTGACCAACACACTGCCGGGCAGGGCAGCGGCGGAGGCACAACAGACGGCGACCTCGGCCGGCATCCCCGCGGCCTCCGTCACCATGGTCCCCTTCCGCGTCGGCGACGCCGGCGGCAAGGTACAGATCACCCTCGACCCCGGCCGCGTCGGCGAGAACTCCGTCGAGGCGGTCGTCTACGGCCCCGACGGCGGCTTCGCCACGGTCCCCGAACTCCGCCTCTCCTTCACCCTCCCGTCCCAGAAGATCGGCCCCCTCGACGCCGACATCAAGGACGAGGGCGGCTACTGGGGCACCAACTCCCTCAACCTCCCCATCGCCGGCACCTGGACGATGAAGGTGACGGTCAGAACGTCGGACATCGACCAGGTGAGCGTGGAACGGCGGGTGCGGATCGTGCGGTAGGGCATGGCTCCTCAGACCTGGAGCACCGGAGTCGGACGCCCTGACGGTGTCGGCCCGACCGTGGCCCGGGGAGCGTCCTACCGCTGTCCCCGGATCCGCTGCGCGACCTCGCTGTTCTCGGTCTCCCACCAGGGGCGGACGAGTTCCGGTCCGTCCACCGAGGTCTCCGTGGGCGTCGCCCGGACGCGTTCCAGTTCCGTGTCCAGCCGCCGGTCCAGCGCGACCGTCTCGGCGCGTTCGGTGCGCGCCCACTGCACCAGGATCGCGAGCAGGAAGGGGATCGCCACCAGTTCGGCGATGCCGACCATCGCGCCACCGCCGAGCTGCTGGTCGTGCTGGACGTCCGGCGCCCAGGACGGGGAGTGGGCGAGGTACCAGGAACCGGCGATCAGCGTGCCGTGGGTCATCACCACGATGCCCGGCACCGCGTCGATGATTCCGTCGACGAAGACCAGCGCCGCCCGCACCGGATGCGTGCACCAGGCGGGCAGGGCCTCCTCGCGGGTGAGTACGGGCAGGACGAACAGGCTCCCGGCGAGCAGCAGCTGGAGGTACATCAGCTGGTGCAGCCAGCTGTTCGCCAGGGCCGTCTCGAAGTACGGCGTGAAGTAGATCGTCAGTTCTGTCGTCAGCACGAGGGCCGTGCTGACCAGGGGGAAGGTGAGCAGCCGGAGCAGGCGGCCCGTCACTGCTCCCTGCGTCCGAGCCGCCGCGCGTTCGGGCAGGGCGCGCAGGGCCAGCCGCAGCGGATCGCCGAGGGCCAGGCCGAGCGGGGCGATCAGGTCCAGGAGGACGTTCTGGACGGCGGCCGGCCAGAACAGCACGCGGTCGTACACGGCGAGCGCGGACATCGTCGCGACCACGATCGTGCCGAGGCCGAACAGTGCGAACGCGGCGGTCCGCGCCACCGGCCAGCTCTCGCCGCGGCGCCTCAGCCGCAGGACGCCCCAGCCGTACAGCCCGCCGAGGAGCACGACGAGCAGCAGCGCGGGGACGTCCGCCTGCCAGGAGGAGAACAGCCGTCCCACGGTGAGCTGTGGCAGGTTCTCCATCGCGATCTACCTCCACCCACGCCTGCCGGACCTGCCGCAGCACTCTATGCCGCCGAGTGCCGCGGCCAGGACCCGCCCCCGTGGCCGAGCGGACCTACATCGACTGGCGCATGATCCAGTCCCGGATGCCGGGGATCGTGTACGCGACCTGCCAGGTGGCCATGTGCGCACTGGTCGTGGATCCGTCGGTACGACTGTGCCGGCCTCGAACGCGGCGAAGTTCACCTGCGTCCGCTGGGCCTTCGTGCTGCGCACGTCGGCCGCGAAATCGGCCGCGGCGGACTGCCCGTCCCACAGCGCGGTGCTGACCTGCGTGCCCTGCTCCTGGATGACGGCGGAGATCGCCTGCTCGCCGGGGTGGGCCTTGGTGTCGTCGGCGGAGACCAGGATCCACAGGTCCTTCTTCGCCAGCGGCGCGGCCTGCGCCTCGGGCCACTGCCCGGCGACGATGAACGCCGCCGCGAACAGGTCGGGGTACTTGATGTTCAGGCCGAGCGACATCATCGCGCCCATCGACTGACCGGTCGTGTAGCGGCGCCTGCGGTCGATGCTGTACTGCTGCGTCACGGACTCGACGAGGTTGGCGGTGGCGTCGAACAGCGTCGACGGCGGACAGTCGTCGTCGATCACGACGGAGCCGTACTCGGGCGCGAGCACGAAGGCCTCGTGCCGGGCCTGGTCCTCCGGGCTCGCCCAGCACACCGCGCCGAGACCCCGGACGAGTGGACCTTCGGTGGCGACGTTGACCACGCTCGCATCGTGCAGGAACAGCACCAGCGGGTAGCTCTTGCGCGGGTTGTGGTCCTTGGGTACGAACAGGTTGTAGTTCAGCAGCGCCGGATCGCTGAGCAACGCCCGCGCGATGGCGACCCGTTGACGCTCACCACCGGACAGCCGGTCCGGCCGGAAACCCACCCGGTGCCCCAACCTCACCTGTCCCAGAGCCGGATGGGCCCGCGCGAGCGCCCGCCGCGCCCGCGTTCGGGACGCGGTCTGCGGCAGGCCTCGGCCAGCATGACGTTCTCGTCGACCGTCCGGTACGGCAGCAGATGGAAGGACTGGAACACGAACCCGATACGGCTCCCGTGCAACGAGGTCCGCTCCAGATCCCCGAGTCCGGTGGTCTCCACCCCGTCCGGCAGATACGACCCCGCCGTGGGCCGGTCCAGCAGCCCGAGCGTGTTGAGCAGCGTCGACTTCCCGGGGCCGGACGCCCGACGATGGCCCGGGTGTTCGCCGCGCCGGACGGTCAAGTGGACGTCACGCAGGGCGTGCACGGGCGGTTCGGAGGGGAACGTCCGCTCCACACCGGTGAGTTGGATGACGGTGTCGATCGTGCTCTCCACAACGGTGTCGGTCACTCGCCCACCGCCACCCTCTCGCCCGCCTTCAATGTGCCCTCGGCGGGCTTGACTTCGACGATCCCGGCGACGGACAGCCCGACGGTGACATGGACGTCGGTCACGGTGGTGCCGTGCTCGACCTGGACCCGGGCCCGCTCGTCGGACGAGGTGTGGATCGCGGCCATCGGCACGGTGAGCACCTTGCAGTCGGAGGCGCCGACCTTGACGGTCACCTTCACGGCGGCCCCGGCCTCCCCCAGTCCCCGCACAGGAGATGAGCCGAACGCCGCAGATGCGCCTGCCGACTGCGCGCGAAGTCGTCGAAGTCCAGACCGTTTTCGACGACACCACCGGCATCGGAGACGTCCTGCCCGACCTGCGTGCGGATCACGGGCCACCTTCGCCCGGCACCGGCGCGGTGCGCGGTGAGAAGTACTTCATGCCTGAGGAACGGGCATACAGGAGTGGGAGGTTGTCACCTCCGGAGAATTTTCTTCACCGCCGATCACGGCACTGCGACAATGAACGACCGCATCGGACACGGACCGGAACGACGACAACGGGGTGGGTGGCAGTGATGGAGGCTTCGCCGAGCAGGGCAGAGTTGCCGGTCGAGGTGCGGTACCGCATGACCGTATGGCAACGGGCGATCCCGTTTCTGCCGGCGTTCGCCATCTCAGCGGCCTTCTTCGGCACGTCCACAACCGAGGCCGGGACCACACCCCCGGGCGGACTGCCCGGCCTGCTGGCGTTCTGGATCGCCCTACTGATCCTGACCGCCCTGTTCCCCCACCGCTTCGGCATCACCCTCACCCCGTCCGCGGCCGTGGTCCACAACCTGCGCCGCCGCACCATCCCCTGGTCCGACATCCAGGCAGTCCAGCCCGAATCCCTTTTCGGCACCACAACGATCGTGCTCTACGAGGCAAACGGCCGCCGTACCCGCCTACGGGCACCCAGCACCGGATTCCTCGCCCGGGACCGCCACTTCGAGGAGAAGTTCCACACCATAGGAACCTGGTGGCTGACCCACAGGGGCCCCGACTGGACCCCGGTCCCACCGCGACCGGTCTGGCCGACCACCCCAACCCCACCCGCACCGGACGAGAACCCGTTCGCTCCTCCTGCATGACGGCCGCCAGGGGGAGGCGCATCCGGACGACGACGTACCGGTCCGCGTTCACCGGTGGTGGGTCGTCCTG
This sequence comes from Streptomyces sp. NPDC050549, assembly GCF_040655035.1. Taxonomy (NCBI): domain Bacteria; kingdom Bacillati; phylum Actinomycetota; class Actinomycetes; order Kitasatosporales; family Streptomycetaceae; genus Streptomyces; species Streptomyces sp. NPDC050549. The sequence goes on along the minus strand of NZ_JBFAJD010000010.1, from coordinate 100,473 downwards.
CTCCCGAGCCGGGGCCCGCTCCCGAAGAGGCGGGCGCGCCGAAGGCGGGAGAGGAGCCTCGGCGCCGACCGAGGGGGCCGGCCGACAGGCAGGCCGGCCGACGGTCAGGCGATGATCTTGCCCTTGAGCCGGACGTCGACCCAGTGCGGCGCGACATCGCCGTAGAGCCGCACGGTCACCGTGTTACTGGTCCGGTTGGTCCGGACGGAGCGTTCCGTCGCGCCGGGGTCCAGCGAGCCCGAGTCGTCGAGACTGGGGGGCGTCGGGCTACGGCTTGCGCGCGTCCCGGGCGCTGGTCTGGCTGAGGTTCCCCCCACGGGCCGCCTCCACTCGCCCGCCCGCAGACGCCTACGTCTGCAGCCACCCCCGCCCCCACCAAACCCCTCGCTGACGACCTGACGGAAAGTGAAACCCCATGCCTGCCACCGACTCAACCACCCTCCCGGTCCTCGTCGTCGGGGCGACCGGCTCCCTGGGGAGCAAGGTCGTCGACGAACTCCTGGCGCGCGGCAAGAACGTCCGCGCCCTGGTGAGGCCGGCCAGCGACGCCAGCCGACTCGAAAGCCGGGGCGTTCAGATCGCCCGCGGCGGCATGCTCGACGTCGACTCACTCGTGGCCGCCATGAACGGCGCCGACGCCGTCATCACCACCGCCGCCGGCTACACCCGCGGCGGCAAGAACGCCAACGACATCGACACCATTGGCAACGCCAACCTCGCCGAGGCCGCCCACCGCACCGGCATCCGGCGGTTCGTCCTGACCAGCATCCTCACCAGCGACCAGACGCCCGATGTCCCGCACTTCTGGCACAAGAAGCTCGCCGAGGACAGACTCGAACAGCGGGGCGTCCCGTTAGTCGCCCTGCGCCCGGGGGCCTTCCTCGACCAGGTCGCGACCATGGCGGGCAACCCGCTCGACAAGGGCCGCCTGATCTGGATGTCCAAGGCCACCGTTCCGCTGACCTTCGTCCGCACCTCCGATCTCGCGGCCTACCTGGCGGTCGCGGTCGACGCCGAGGCGGAGGCCGGTGAGCGGATCGACATCGGCTGGGACCGTCCGGTCAGCATGCGCGAGGTGGCCGACGCGATGGGCCACCGGGCCGGAAAGAAGATCAAGGTGTGGGCCCTCCCCTCCGTCGTCGTCCGCGCCGCAGGAGCCGTCGTCGGCCGCTTCAATCCGGTGGTCGAGGACATGGCCGCGATGTTCGGCTGGTTCGACACCGGACGCTACGTCGCCGACCCCCGCCGCCAGGAGCAGCTGTTCGGCTCCGTCCCCACGGCCGAGGACGCCCTCGCCCAGTTCACCGACGAGCTGCGCACCGCACAGCACCGATGACAGGCCCGCGTCCCGCCCCTCGCCGCCCGGCGATCTGACCAGGAGGCCTCGGGCCCACCCCTCCTGGACCCGAGAAAGGAAACACCCATGAACGGACCGACCCTGCAGACGTTCGCTGCCGAATGCGCGCAGGAACTTCCCGGAGCCCAGCTGGAGCATCCCTTCGGCCCCGACTGGGAGGTCTTCAAGGCACGCGGCAAGGTGTTCATGCTGATGACCGAAGTCCCCGGGCGCCCCGTCGTGATCCTCAAGGCGGACCCCGGCGAGGCCCAGGCTCTCCGGGAACACAACAGCCGCATCACCCCCGGCTACCACATGAACAAGAAGCACTGGATCACGCTGGAGGGCGGGACAGGCGTCGACGAGCAGCTCGTCACGGAACTCGTCACCGACTCCTACCTGCTCGTCGTCTCCCACCTGCCCAAGGCCGAGCAGCCCGTCGACCCGCACACCTACGGCACCGGCACTCGGGCAGGCCGGTGAGCGCAGCCGGTGACCGCCTTCGGATCACCGTCCGCAAGGCGGCCCTCGATCCCCCCGACGTCAGCCACGGCTACCCCTTCACTCCCGGACTCGACGTGTACAAGGTCGCGGACAAGGTGTCCTGATCGTCACCGACGACCCGGACGAACAGATCATCACGGTCAAGTGCGAGCCCGAGCACATGCGGGCACCGGAACGCGGTTCCCCCGAGCGCAGGCCGTATGAGCCCCTGCTGCCCCAACCGGCTGGACGATCGCCGTCCCAACCTCAGATGGCCGGCCAAGTCGCCATCTTGAGCCCCCAGGAATCCGCGAACCTGTCGGCTTCCACCAGGGCCCAGCCCGAGCCGCACAACGTGCGTCCCTCTCCGCCCGGCCCCCTGGCCAGGCCCACCCTGGCGCCGGCCGCCGCGCTCTCGGCCACCGGATGCGGGGACTTTCCCGGAGCCGAATCGCCGACCGTACCCGGCTCGGGGGTCAGGGGCCGCACCATGGTCGACGGCGGCTGCGGCCACAGCCCCTGCCCCGACCGGCCCCTGAGCGCCCGCCTGACCATCACCAGCGGCGATGCCGAACAGGCGGTCACCGAGACCACCAGCGACGCCGACGGCCACTTCCGCATCCCGCTGCCGCCAGGCACCTGCACCATCAGCCCGGCCAATCTCACCGGCGCCGTCGTCCCGGTCGCCCAGCCGGCGTCCGTCACCGTCAGGAGAGGACGGTTCACCACGGTCGAAATCTTCTCCGACTCGGATATTCGCTGACGGGTGATACAGCAGCGGTGGACCTGCCGTTGTCCATCAGAACGGCACCGAGCACGGGTCCGTCGACACCACGTCCAACTCCTCGTCCTCCGGTTCGAAGGAGATGTGGCGCAGAGCCGCCCCGGCGAACCTGCCGGGGCGGCTGTTGCGATCAGGGGTTTTCGGTCAGGGGCTGTCCTCGCCGCCCCCGGTGCCGCCGTTGGCCAGCCATTGGGCGTAGGCGATCGCGGCCAGGCGGGCCGAGAGGGCGTTGTCACGTGCGGTGGCGGTCGTTGCGGTGGTGGTGCCGGTGGCCGCGGTGAGGCCCGAAGTCGGCGTGTACATCGCCTCGTTGAAGACCGATCCGCTGGGGGCCGAGGCGACGGCGAAAACGGGGTGTGCCGTTCCGCCGGAGAAGGACGTCGAGATGTAGTCGCCGACCATGGTGCCCTGCGTGGTGCTCGCCAGCCAGGAGTGGGTCATCGGACCGGCCAGCTGGGTCGGCGCCGTCCAGGTGCTGCCGCCGTTGGTCGAGGAGACGTACCCGACGTCCAACTGGCATGTGACGGCCGTGCAGTTGGCGACCGGGTGGTAGTAGTACGCCAGCGCCAGGTGCGCGGTGCTGCCCGAGGTGGTCGGGTCGACGGCGAGGCCGGGGATGAAGTGGTCGACGGTGCTGGTCGTCGCGTCGATCGGGATGCGGGTCACCGACGACCAGGTGGTGCCGTTGGTGGTCGTCGCCATCACGATGTCGTTGGCGGTGCAGGAGCCGCCGCTCGCGCGGAAGCGGCAGTCCTGCCAGACGACGTAAACCTTCCCGGCGGCGTCGATCTCGGCGGAGGGCAGCGGGCCGCTGCGCAGGCTCCCGCGCACGGTGAACGTGCTGACGGTGGCCACGGTGGTGGCGTTGGTCCAGGTGCTGCCGCCGTTGGTGGAGGTGAAGGCGCGGATCGCGGTCTCCGAGGCGTTGGCGATCGGTACCACCACGGTGCCGTTCGGCTGGACGACGGGCTGTCCGCCCAGGCCGGTGGCGTTGTTGCCGGTGTTCTTCGAGGCGCCCCAGGTGAGTCCTCCGTCGGAGGAGGTGGTCATCTTGATGCGGTCGCCGTCGCCGTTGTTGTCGTACTCGGTGTAGCAGTTGCCGTAGAAGGCGCTCGTGGCGGTGTTGTCGCAGACGATCCAGTTCTTGTCGAGGCTGGAGCCCGTCGCGGTGATGACGGGGTTGCTCCAGGTCAGGCCGCCGTCGGTCGAGCGGCTCGTGTACACCTGGGGCACAGTGACGGAGGACGTGATGGGGATGGAGGAGATCAGCCAGGTGTTGTGCTTGGCGTCGTAGGCCACCGACGGGTCGCTGACCCGTTGGAAGGTGCCGCCTGCCTGTGTGGTGATCCCCGGCAGGAATCCCTTGGTCCAGGTGCCGCCGCCGTCGGTGGAGGTCGCGAAGCCGACGTTGGAGGAGCCGCCGTCGGTGAACCGGCCGACCTGGAAGGCGGAGACGATCGTGGAGCCGTACGAGAACGTGTCCGGCTCGACCTCGGTGGCGTGCTGGCTGGTGGAGTTGGTGTAGGGGTCGGTGCTGATCTGGGTGAGGGCGGGCGCGGCGCTGGCGGTGGTCGTCGACAGGGTCAGCAAGCCGGCCGCGAGGGCCGCCGTCACCAGGCCGGGTCTCGCCAGGCGGTGGAGCAGGGATGCCAGGGACATGATCCGTTCCCTTTCGAAGAAGGGGCACGTCCGGCATCGGTGCGTCGCGAAGTTGGGTCGGGAGCATGCCTCGTACACGTCCGCGCCGTGAGGGCGGGCGGAGCCCGGCCGAACCGAACGTCGTGCTGGACGTGCTGAAGGACGCCGCCACTCTGCTGCGCAAGCATGGTCATGTCAACTCTTTCCATGGCAACACAGCCCGTATCGGCGGGAATTGACATCCCCTTGACCCTCGGACACCCCGACGGCCGGCCTTGCCGCACCACGCCTGATGACGGCCAGCCCTTGCCGGTGGGACGGCACACGGCAGGACCAGAACTGCGACCACGGCACCTCAGCCGCTGCTCATGCTCATGCTCTGCGCCAGGCACTGAGCAGTTCGTCGGGCCCGTACGCCGCATGAAGCCCAGTACAGCTGATTCCATTTCGGGAAACTGCCACGAGCGGCACTGGCTCGTCGGTGATCGCCGCCCGGTGCTTCTGCAGCGCGGCCAGGTCGTGGTTGTCGAGCGGGGAGTTCTCCAGCCACTTGATCGAGCCGAGGAAGAGCAACTGCTTGGCCACCGGCTGCCGGTCGGCGCCGACCAAGTCGATCTCGACGTCGTTGCTGCGGGTCCAGTAGCCGCCGATCGCCGGGGCGGCGGGCAGGAGCCCGTCCGGCAGGAGACGGGCGAGGGATTCCCGGACCAGGGGCTCGATCGCGCGGCCCCGCCAACTCGTCCACTGCTCCCTGATCCGGCTCAGCGTGAGATCTCCCCGCATCCGCTCGATCTCAGCCATGTGCGGATCCAGAAACGCGAGCCAGAACCGCAGGTAAGGGTCTGACACCCGGTAGCGGCGTTCTTTCGACGGGCGCATGGAGAGGGGCAGTTCGGCTGCCACCACCCGCTTCTCGGTCAGGACGTCCGTTGCCCGGGTAAGCGTGGTGTGGGCGATGCCACCGGCGGCGCGCGCGATGTTGGTGAAGGTTCGTTCCCCGGCTCCGATGGCCCGTAGGACTTCCCTGCTCATCGCCTGCGGTGGGAACTCCGCGGCCAGTGAACGTTCGGCGGAGACCAGCAGCGCCGAGATCGGGTTGTCGAGCGAGTCGCGGAGGAATTCCCAGACGTCGGCTCCGGCCCGCCACTCCGCACAGACCAGCGGAAGACCGCCCGTGATCAGGGCGGCGTCGAAAGCGACCGCCGGCGACAGGTCGAGCATCTCGCCGATGTCGGCCGGGTTCAGCGGCCCCACGACCATTTCCCGGCCCCGCTGATGGAAGGGGCGGTCGTAGCTGTTCAGCGCCTCCATCATCGACAGGTCGGATCCGACCAGGAGGAGGAGCACGGGCTTGCGGCTGAGCAGCCGGTCCCAGGCCCGTTGCAACATCCCCTCGAACGTGTCGATTCGGTCCATGAGATACGGAACCTCATCGATGACGACCACGCTCGGGCTGTCGTCGGGCAGGACCTCGGCAAGCAGCCTGAATGCCGCATTCCACTGCTCCGGGGCCTCCTCCGAGAACAGTCCGCGCTCCGGGAGGGTGGATCTGGCGACGGCGTCGAGCAGTTCTGTCAGCTCGTCGTCCGCCGTGCCGCCCGCCGCGGTGAAGAAGAGGTACGGCGTCTCGGTGCGCCGGAGAAATTCCTCGACGAGGCTGGACTTGCCGACCCGCCGCCGTCCGCGCATGAGGATGCACTGGCCTGGTTTCGCCGACCCGGCCGCATCATGAACCGCCCGCAAGGCGTTGCCGAGCAGGTTCAGCTCGCGGTCCCGCCCGATGAAGCGACGCATGGCAAGCCTCCCGCGGGCGATGGTATCGCTGGAGATACTATCCCTACCGATACCATCGCCCTTTTCATTCGGGCATGACACTCATGACGCTGTGGATGCGGGAGAGGGTGAAAACGCGCTCGGCCTCCCGCAGGTGGCACCAGGCTTCCAGGTAGGGCGGGTCGAGTTCGAGCTGGCTGAGGGTACGCACAGTCTGCCTGCCAGAGGTGGCGACGTATTCGACGGTGATGGGCTGACCGGCATCGATGGCATGCGCGAGCTGGCGGATGTCGCTGTACGGCAGGCGCTTCGCCCACCCTGCGACGATCTCTTCGGTGTCCGTGGCGAAGGGAACCCCTCCGTCGAACGGCGCGGGTTCGGGAGTCGTGGGCGGGGCGGCCAGAAGCTGGTCCGCCAAGGTGTTCGGGTCGACGGCGGCGGGTGCCTTCGCGCGCGTGGCAGCGACAGCCATGCGGCCGCTGCCCCGCGTGCTGGTGGCGCGTGGAGTGGGAACGCGAGCGGCGGCGGCCCGCTGAGGCCGGGCCTTCTCGATGCGCACCGTGCCCTCGGCAGTCTCGGCGACAGGGGCGTATCCCTCGGCCCGGAGCGCGGCGAGGGTGGTGTCGATCGGGCTGCGACTGATGAGCACCGTCGGCGCCAGCTGCCGCAGTCCGAGCCCGGCGAGCCCTCGGTGGGCGGCGAGCTCGGCCAGGAGCACGGGCTCGTCGCCGTGGATGACGCAGCCGGCAGGGGCGATGCGCACGCGTCCGTGGCCGCGCGCGGTGTCGGCGATCAGATACGACAGCGGCTGTGGCAGGGGCCCGCCGGCGACAGCGGCCAGGTCGGCTGCGATGTCCTCGGGGATGCGGCCGGCATCCAGAGCGCGGCGGACACCGCCGGCGCTGAACCGCCACACCGATGCCGTGCCGCTGGTCTCCCGATCGGCGACGGAATCCAGGAGCGCGGTCAGTCGCGTGGACGGCGTGCCGGTGACGACGGCGGTGAGGTCGGCGCCGATCCGGGCCACTGCCGTGGCCGAGGGGACCAGTCGCCGGCACTCGATGCTCAGCGCCTCCGTATCGCCGGTCCGAAGGTGGATGCCGAGAGCGGACAGGGCGCCACGCGCGAGTACTCCGAGGAGCTCGGCCTCACGGATCACGGCGGCGAACGGCGTTCCGTCCTGAGGTGACGAGTGGGCGAGGGGGCGGTGCCAGGCGATCAGTGGCCCCAGCTCCGCGGCGACTCGCGCACCCTGCCCTGCCGGGAGCTGTGCCGCCGCGGCCAACAGCCCGAGGCGGGCCTGCGCACAGCCGCCGCAGGGAGGTGCTCCGGCGACGGCGGGGAGCGCTCTGTTGTCCTCGTCCCGTGCCTGGGTGGGGGTGAGCGGCAGGTTCTGCCACGCCCGGAGCAGCAGTGCGAACTGTTCCGGGGGTTCCTGTTCCGCCCAGGCGTCGTATGCCTCGGTGGGGGCCACCCGGTCGCCGTCCCGGCCCAGTAGCCCAGCGGCGTACGAGGTCTCCAAGGTGATGCGTACGACAGCGTCGTCGGCCTGGGCTGCCTTGCCGATCCGGGCCAGTTCCCGCGCACCGATCCCGCCGGACTTCAACCGGGCCGGTGCGGTTGCCGAGCAGGCCGCCAGGACCGAGGCGGCATGGGTGACGAAGGCCGTGGCCGCGGCCGATGCTTCGCGATCGGTCTCCGCCGGGGTGACAGATGCCGGCCGGGGGCACGGTGGGACGGGCTCGAACGGGGCGTGCCACCCGGGCCCGCGCAGCGCGAGTGCCACCTCGGCGGGCATACGCGCCGGGCCGTATCGGTGCCGGTCCTGGATGAGGAGCCCCCGGTCCAGTGCCCATCGTGCGCCCGGTTCGAGCTCGGGCCCAGGAAACCCGGACACGACGAACTGCGGCTGCCTCGCCGAGGTCCGCGCCAGGCGGTCGAGCAGTTTCCGGGCGGTCTCGGGGGCCTTTGCGACCACGGAGGCGATCTGCTCCGGGTCGCTGTGGTGCTCCACCAGGGCGGCCAGTCGCTGCGGCTTGGCGCCCGGCGGCTTGACGCCCAGTGCCACCAGCATGCCGCGCAGTTCGTCGGAGGTCGTGCCCGCGAGCAGTTCCTCCAGCGCAGCATCCAGCCCCAGGGGTGTGTCCCATGCCTGCCGCAGTGGTCCGGTCATACGGGGCTGCCCCGCGCCGTCCGGCCAGACCAGAGCGTGATCGGCCAGCGCCTCCAGTACGGCGTCCAGTTCGCGGGTGGTCGCGTCGTCCACGACTCCCAGCAGTTTCACCAGAGCATCGCGCGATGCGTGGACCCCCAGCGCCGCCAGCGCCTCGGCCACCTGGAGGTGCGGCAGCGCGAGCCGCGGCAGGACCAGCGCCACCGATCCCGGGCGCTGAAGCCGATCCGCCAGTTCCCCCAACGAACGCGGCTCCGGAGGCGACACCGCGTCCTGCCGTGCCCCGAGCACGCGTGCCAGACGAGAGCCGTCGAGGCTGCCGAGCCATGTCGCCAGCGTGGATCGGGACTTCATGCGACGTGCACCTCGTCAGACCAGGGAGCTTCGTAGCGGGGCCGAATCAAGGATGGCGTATCTCTGTGATCCGCGGGTGCCGCACGGGGCAGGTTCCCCCTTGGCGGGCATCGGCGGCTTGTGGGCCGTCTCAATTGCGGCGCGAGAGGGCCGACAGTTCGGCTAAATGTCTGAAATGGAAGCTTGTAAATACAACCAGAAATGCAACCAGTGCACGTCGAAGGGCCCCACCGCGAGGTGGGGCCCTTCGACATCGTGCCCGGTGAGGCACTGGCGGAGGATACGAGATTCGAACTCGTGAGGGGTTGCCCCCAACACGCTTTCCAAGCGTGCGCCCTAGGCCACTAGGCGAATCCTCCGCGGCAAACAATACAAGACGTTGAGGAGTGCTCGCGAACTCGTTCCCCCCGCTCAGATCCTGTAGCCTGTGCGGAGCCCCTCACGCGGCGCTATCTGACTGAACTCCCCCAGGGCCGGAAGGCAGCAAGGGTAGGTTGGCTCTGGCGGGTGCGTGGGGGGCGCTTACGTGTCCGGTGTCCGGTGCCCCGGTGTCTGCCGCTCCGGCGTCCGCGCGAGCTCGCCCGTCGGCGCCCGTTGTCAGTGCGCGCCTATAACCTCGTACGCGTGTCGTCTCTCGCGCTGTACCGCCGTTATCGCCCGGAGTCGTTCGCCGAGGTCATCGGGCAGGAGCATGTAACCGACCCGTTGCAGCAGGCGCTGCGGAACAACCGGGTCAATCACGCGTACCTGTTCAGCGGGCCGCGCGGCTGCGGCAAGACCACGAGCGCGCGCATCCTGGCCCGCTGTCTGAACTGCGAGAAGGGACCTACGCCCACGCCCTGCGGCGAGTGCCTGTCCTGCCGCGACCTTGCACGCAACGGGCCCGGATCGATCGACGTCATCGAGATCGACGCCGCGTCGCACGGTGGTGTGGACGACGCCCGTGAGCTGCGCGAGAAGGCCTTCTTCGGGCCCGCGAGCAGCCGGTACAAGATCTACATCATCGACGAGGCCCACATGGTCACGTCGGCGGGCTTCAACGCCCTGCTCAAGGTCGTCGAGGAGCCCCCGGAGCACCTCAAGTTCATCTTCGCGACCACCGAGCCCGAGAAGGTCATCGGGACGATTCGGTCGCGGACCCATCACTACCCCTTCCGGCTCGTGCCGCCGGGGACGCTTCGCGACTACCTCGGCGAGGTGTGCGGGCGGGAGAACATCCCTGTCGAGGACGGCGTGCTGCCGCTCGTCGTGCGCGCGGGTGCCGGTTCCGTTCGTGACTCCATGTCCGTCATGGACCAGCTGCTCGCGGGCGCGAGCACCGACGGTGTGACCTACGCCATGGCGACCTCCCTCCTCGGCTACACGGACGCGTCGCTGCTCGACTCCGTGGTCGAGGCCTTCGCCACCGGTGACGGCGCCGCCGCCTTCGAGGTCGTCGACCACGTCATGGAGGGGGGCAACGACCCCCGCCGTTTCGTCGCCGACCTGCTGGAACGGCTCCGCGACCTGGTGATTCTCGCCGCCGTGCCCGACGCCTTGGAGAAGGGCCTCATCGACGCCCCGGCCGATGTCCTGGAACGCATGCAGGCACAGGCCGGCACCTTCGGTGCGGCCGAACTCAGCCGCGCCGCCGACCTCGTCAACACCGGCCTGACCGAGATGCGCGGCGCCACCTCCCCCCGCCTCCAGCTGGAACTCATCTGCGCCCGCGTGATGCTCCCCGCTGCGTACGGCGACGAGCAGTCGGTCATGGCCCGCCTCGACCGACTCGAACGAGGCGTCAACTTCGTGGGCGGCGGGGGAGCGCCCGCCATGGGATACGTCCCCGGACCTGAAGCCCACGGCGGCCATCCCCAGGCACAGGCACAGGCCCGGACGCAGGTCCAACCCCAGCCCCAGGCCTACGGCGGAGGCGGCGCCCCATCCGTCCCGCCGGGCGGCGGTGCCGCTGCCGCCCGGGCCGCGGTACGAGGTCCAGGGGCACCTGGCGCCGCCGCGGCCCCCGCCTCCGGCGCCCCCTTCGCCGGTACGACACCGGCCGCTCCCGCGATGCCGCCGGAGCAGGCGCCCGCCCCCGCGGCCGCCGCCCACTCCCAGCCCGCCCCGCCGCCTCAGGCGCCCGCGCAGCCGCAACCCCAGGCGCAACCCCCTGCCACCGCTCCCGCCCCGGGCGCCTGGCCCACCGCCACGGCCGCAGGCAGCGGTCGCCGCCCGGGCGGCTGGCCCACGGCAACCCCGGCGGGCGGCGGGCAGTCCCCGTCCGCCCACAGCGCACCTCCGCCCGCACCCGCGGCCGTAGCGGCCTCCGCACCCCAGGCTCCCGCCGCGGCCCCCGCTCAACCCCCGGCCGGCAGCCTCGACCCCAGGATGCTCTGGCCGAACATCCTGGAAGTGGTGAAGAACCGCCGCCGTTTCACCTGGATCCTGCTCAGCCAGAACGCCCAGGTCACTGGCTTCGACGGCACGACCCTCCAGATCGGCTTCGTCAACGCCGGGGCGCGGGACAACTTCAACAGCAGCGGCAGCGAGGACGTACTGAAGCAGGCGCTGGCCGAGCAGTTCAACGTCCAGTGGAAGATCGAGGCAGTCGTCGACCCGTCGGGCGGTGGCACCCCGCCCCCGCCGCCGGGCGGTTCCTACGGCGGTGGCGGCGGCGCGGCGGGTGGCTACGGCACCGCACCCGGTGGCTACGGCAGCCCCGCCGCGCCCGCCTCCCGCCCGGCATCCCCGCAGCCCACCCCTGCCTCCGCGCCCGCACCCACGAACACCACGAACTCACCCTCGGCACAGGCGCCCGCCCAGCCCCAGCCCCCTGCCGCCCCCTCCCCGGCCCCCGTCCACCACACCGTCTCCGCCGAGGACGACACCCCCGAGGACGACGACCCCGACCTCGACGAGTCGGCCCTCTCCGGCCACGAACTGATCGTGCGGGAGCTGGGAGCGACAGTGATGGAGGAGTTCACCAACGACTAGACACCGCCCGCGACGCACAGCACCGGCCCCGGCACGGACCGCGCCTCCCCACACCGCCTCACCCCGACGCCCCCAGGGGCGCGAGGAACTGCGCGACCAGCCCCCACGCCCCCGCACCCCGCGATGAACCGGTGCCACCCACTCCCGCCCCGGCGGCAACCCCGCGCTCGCCCGCACACCCCATGAACCGGTGCCACCCACTCCCGCCCCGGCCGCAACCCTGCGCTCGCCCGCACACCCCCAATGAACCCGAGCCGGCCCCCCTCACCCGGCGGCAACCCCGCGCTCGCCCGCACACCCCCCAATGAACCCGAGCCAGCCACCCCCCTCACCCGGCCGCAACCCCGCGCTCGCCCCCGCCCAACCCCCGCCCCGACCCACCCCACCCCCACCGTGTCCTAGGCTGACCCCCGTGAAGGTCCTCGTCATTGGTACCGGCGCCCGCGAACACGCCCTGTGCCGTTCTCTGTCCCTCGACCCCGACGTCACCGCGCTGCACTGCGCTCCAGGCAACGCCGGCATCGCCGAGGTCGCCGAACTGCACCCGGTCGACGCCCTCGACGGTGCCGCCGTGGCCGCGCTGGCCACGGAGCTCGGTGCCGAGCTGGTCGTGGTCGGTCCGGAGGCACCCCTCGTCGCCGGGGTCGCCGACGCCGTGCGCGAGGCCGGCATCCCGGTCTTCGGCCCCTCCGGGGAGGCCGCGCAGCTGGAGGGCTCCAAGGCCTTCGCCAAGGAAGTGATGGCGGCGGCCGGTGTCCCGACCGCCCGCTCGTATGTCTGTACGACGCCGGAGGAGGTCGAGGAGGCTCTCGACGCCTTCGGTGCGCCGTACGTCGTGAAGGACGACGGACTGGCCGCCGGCAAGGGTGTCGTGGTGACCGGCGACCTCGACGCGGCGAAGGCACACGCCAACGCCTGCGAGCGGGTCGTCATCGAGGAGTTCCTCGACGGGCCCGAGGTGTCGCTCTTCGCGATCACCGACGGCGTGACCGTCGCCCCACTCCAGCCCGCGCAGGACTTCAAGCGCGCGCTGGACGGCGACGAGGGGCCGAACACCGGCGGCATGGGCGCGTACTCCCCGCTGCCGTGGGCCGACCCGAAGCTGGTGGACGAGGTCATGCAGACCGTCCTCCAGCCGACCGTCGACGAGCTGCGGCGCCGCGGCACCCCCTTCTCCGGCCTGCTCTACGCCGGTCTCGCGATCACGAGTCGCGGTGTGCGGGTCATCGAGTTCAACGCCCGCTTCGGCGACCCGGAGACCCAGGTGGTCCTGGCCCGGCTGAAGACCCCGCTGGCCGGTGTCCTGCTCGCCGCGGCGAACGGCACCCTCGAAGACCTGGCGCCCCTGCGCTGGAGCGAGGATGCGGCGGTCACCGTCGTCATCGCCTCGCACAACTACCCCGACACCCCGCGCACCGGCGACCCGATCACCGGCCTCGACGAGGTGGCCGCACAGGACGCCCCGCATGCGTATGTGCTGCACGCCGGGACCAGGCACGACGGTGACGCGGTCGTCAGCGCGGGCGGCCGGGTCCTGTCCGTCACGGCCACCGGCAGGGATCTGACGCAGGCCCGCGAACGCGCCTACGCGGCCGTGGCCCGGATCCGCCTGGACGGCTCCCAGCACCGCACGGACATCGCGGCGAAGGCGGCGGCGGGCGAGTAGACCCAAGCGCTCCCGCACCCCGATGAACCCCGCAGGCCCCGAATTCGTCTCAGGATTCGGGGCCTGATCCTTGCCCTCCGTCATCCACCTTTCCCCTGAGCCATTCCATCGAGTGACCGATGCCCCATCCGGCTGACGGGGGCCGGGGCCCCAACTATGGTGCGGCGCAAGCGTTCCGGCACTTGGCCCACCGGCATTGCGATGTCAGTGGCGGGTGCCACAGTGGGGGAGTGAGCAACGCCAGCAGAGCGGGACAGCACGGAGGGGGTGAGGTCCGGTCGTGACCGGTATGGGTGTGGAGGCGGGCGCGCAGGCGGCGCGCTCCAGGGCCTTGGCCGTGCTGCGCATCCGCAGCCGCGCGCTGGCCGTCGCCCTGTTGCCCGCCGCCGTCGCGGTGATCCTGCTCGCCGGTGGTTCCACCGGCCATCTCGTGGGCCGGGGCTGGGACCTCGCCCGCTGGATCATGGGCGTGGCCGCGGTCCTCGTGCTGCTCGCGGCCGGCGCGATCGCGCTGGTCGTCGCGCGCTCCCGGCCCGCCGTGAGCCCCACGGTCGCGATCGCCGAGGAGTCGGCCCCCGACCTGTACCGCATGGTGCGCGACCTGGCCGACCGCCTCGACGTTCCCGCGCCGTCCGCGATAGCCCTCACCCCGGACTGCGACAGCTGGCTGGAGGACCGCACCCACCCGGCCCACGGCCCGCTCCCGCACGAGGACCGCGACGAGATCACGGGAGTACGGGGCCTCACCCCGGCTCGCTCTCGTCGTACGGCGGCCTCGCCCGTCCTCGTCATCGGCTCCCCGTTCCTGTGGTGGATGCGGGTCGGTGAGCTGCGCGCGGTGCTCGCCCCGGTCGTCGCGGGTACGGGACCCTCCGCGCACCCGGACATAGCCGCCGCACGCCGTTTCGTGCGGGGCCTGGACGCGGCGGTGGCCGTGACCTCGGCACCCCGTGGTCCAGGGTTCCGCTCGGTGCTCGCCGGTGTCGGCTGGGTGGCCCGGCTGCTGCTGCGCAGTTGCCGTGGGCACGCGGCCGAGATGGAGCGGGGTGTGGCCGCCGCTGCCGCCGAGCGTGCACAGGCTGTGGATTACGGACTGCGGATCGTCGCCCAGGAGCAGGTGGGGCTGGCGTACGCGGGCTGGGACCGGCTGCTGACCCGGGTCGCGCTGCCCGCGTGGCGGATGGGCCGCTGGCCGTCCCGGCTGGACGCGGGCGTCGTCGCGGCGCTCACCGAGCTGTCCCGCCGCGACCGGCTGGCCGAGGGCTTCGCCTCCCGGCTCGGCGAGCGCCCCGCCTGCGACCTGCTCGAAGAGCCCGGCACCATCGACGAGGCGACCTCGCTCCTCGCTGCCCGCCTCTTCCACGGCGGCCCGGCCGAGGCCGGACCCGACTGGGCGCCGGTGGACTGGCAGGAGTATCCGGAGGAGGTGGTCGACCGCACCTGGCGCACCGACGCGGCCCGCCTCCACCGCGTCCTGGACAGCCTCGGCGTCCGCCGTTCCCCCGACCCCGTCACCCCGCACCACGACGCCCCGACCCTGGCCCGGGTGGTGGACCACCTGACGGACCCGGCGGTGGCGGGCCGGTACGCCGAGCCCGGCGACCAGGCGGCTGCCGACGCGGCTTCCGACGCGGACGATGAGCCGTACGCGACCGAGCCGACTGTCACCACCCCACCCGCGGAGCGGGACACCGCCCCCCACTCCCCTGAGCACTACAAGGCGATGGCGGCCGAGGACGACGAGCTCGGCGAGAACTGCTCGCCCCACAGCGCGGCGCTCGCCGCCGGGCTCACCGCGGAGTTGGCGCGGGAGGAGGCGGCGGCCCCGGCGACCGGTTCGGCCCCGCCCGGGCAGGGGCCCGACTCCGCGCTCTGGGACGACGGCTCGCTGCCCCTCTTCCCGCTGCAACCACCGCGCAGCGGCCGGGAGTTGCTCGCCGATCACGTCACGGCGATGGTGTGCTGCGCCGCGATGGACACGGCCGGCGCGACCCCGGGCCTCGACTGGCTCGACGGCCCCACCCTGCTCGTCAACGGCACGAGAGCGGCCGACCTCGCCCCGAGGGTCCTCAGCCTCGTGGAGGACGGCGACCCGGACCCGCTGCGGGCGTGGCTGATCGACCTGGGCATACGCCCGGAGAAGCCGGTACGCCTCGTCTGACGGCACGCCCCGCCACCCCTCACGCGTATCGGAACCCAGAGCTCCACTTTTGGTCAATTCGCGACGAGCAGTGACAGAGTGAGTGCTTAATGTGATGTGCTGGGGCCGATCCCGTACGCCGTCCGGTATCCGGCAAAGGCTTGCGGCATACGACAGTCGGGCGAAGAGCCGGCACGGGGGCACGAGGGAGGGGAGCGACATGGGGTCGGAGCAGATCCGCCGCTGGGAGTCGGGAGCGCTGGCGCACGCCGTGACGGACCCCTTCGGACAGGGCCCCGTCCCCTGGCTCCGCGGCAGCGAGACCTACTTCGACGACACCGGTCACGTGGTCCCCTGGTACGTGGACCCGGCCCCCGCCCACACTCCGGCGCGCACCCCCGGCAGGACCGCCCCCAGGCTCCCCGCCCCGCGCGCGCCCGAAGGCGGCGGCCCGCGCTCCGCCGACGACGTGCGCCGCCAGATCAAGGGGTTCACCAACGCGAGCGCGGTCGCACCCGGCGAGGCCCTCGACTTCCATGTCACCGTCGACCCGCCCCAGGAGTTCGGCGTCGATATCTACCGCATCGGCCACTACGGCGGTGACGGCGCCGCCAAGATCACCACCAGCCCCCGTCTCTCGGGCATCGTCCAGCCCTCGCCGCTCACCGCCGACCGCACGGTCTCCTGCCATCACTGGTGGCTGTCCTGGCGGCTGCAGATCCCGAGTTACTGGAGCATCGGCGCCTATGTCGCCGTCCTCACCACCGCCGACGGCTACCGCTCCCACATCCCCTTCACGGTCCGCGACAACCACCCCGCCGACCTGCTGCTGCTCCTGCCCGACATCACCTGGCAGGCGTACAACCTCTACCCGGAGGACGGCCACACCGGCGCGAGCCTCTACCACGCCTGGGACGCCGACGGCCGGCTGCTCGGCGAGTCCGAGGCCGCGACGACGGTCTCCTTCGACCGCCCGTACGCGGGCGCGGGCCTTCCCCTCCATGTGGGCCACGCCTACGACTTCATCCGCTGGGCCGAGCGCTACGGCTACGACCTCGCCTACGCCGACCACCGCGATCTGCACGCGGGCCACGTCGACCCCACCCGCTACCGGGGGCTGGTCTTCCCGGGCCACGACGAGTACTGGTCGACCGCCATGCGCCGTACCGTCGAACTGGCCCGCGAGCACGGCACCTCACTCGTCTTCCTCTCCGCCAACACCATGTACTGGCAGGTGGAGTTGGCCCCCTCCCCGTCCGGTGTCCCCGACCGGCTGCTCACCTGCCGCAAGCGCCGGGGCCCGGGCAAGCCGGTGCTGTGGCGCGAAGTAGACCGCCCCGAGCAGCAGTTGGTGGGTATCCAGTACGCGGGCCGGGTCCCCGAGCCGCACCCGCTGATCGTCCGCAACGCCGACCACTGGCTGTGGGAGGCGACCGGCACCGCCGAGGGCGAGGGGATCGAGGGCCTGGTCGCGGGCGAGGCCGACCGGTACTTCCCGCGCATCCAGCTCCCCCCGCACGAGGAGCGCATCCTGCTCGCCCACTCCCCGTACACGGACGGCGAGGGCGCCCTCCGCCACCAGGAGACCTCCCTGTACCGGGCGCCGTCCGGCTCCCTGGTCTTCGCCTCCGGCACCTTCGCCTGGTCACCGGCCCTGGACCGCCCCGGCCACGTCGACGCCCGCGTCCAGCGCGCCACCGCCAACCTCCTGGACCGCATTTGCAAGCACGACTGACCCCGTGACCTGAGGCCGGCCGCGCATACGGGACAATCGAGCCAGTTGGCCCGCCCGTCGCCCACCACCACCCTGTTTGAGCCCTGCGGGCGCCCCTCTTCTTTCAACCACTGGAGGAACCCGTGTCCGGATTCGTAGAAAAGCCCGAGCCGCTCCAGGTCCCGGGCCTGACGCACCTCCACACCGGCAAGGTGCGCGAGCTGTACCAGAACGAGGCGGGCGAGCTCGTGATGGTCGCCAGCGACCGCATGTCCGCCTACGACTGGGTGCTGCCGACCGAGATCCCGGACAAGGGCCGCGTCCTCACCCAGCTCTCCATCTGGTGGTTCGACCAGCTCGCCGACCTGATCCCCAACCACGTCCTGGGCACCGAACTCCCGCCCGGCGCCCCGGCCGACTGGGCGGGCCGCACCCTGATCTGCAAGTCGCTCCGGATGGTCCCGGTGGAGTGCGTGGCCCGCGGCTACCTCACCGGCTCCGGCCTGGTGGAGTACAACGCGTCCCGCACGGTCTGCGGCCTCGCCCTCCCCGAGGGCCTGGTCGACGGCAGCGAACTCCCCGCCCCGATCTTCACCCCCGCCACCAAGGCCGCCGTAGGAGAGCACGACGAGAACGTGTCGTACGAGGAGGTCGCCCGGCAGGTCGGCGCGGACACCGCCGCGCAGCTGCGGCAGGCGACGCTCGCCGTCTACGGCCGGGCCCGGGACATCGCCCGTGAGCGGGGCATCATCCTCGCGGACACCAAGTTCGAGTTCGGCTACGAGGGCGAGACGCTGATCGCCGCCGACGAGGTGCTCACCCCGGACTCCTCCCGGTTCTGGCCGGCCGAGGAGTGGGAGCCGGGGCGCGCGCAGCCGTCGTACGACAAGCAGTTCGTGCGCGACTGGCTGACCGGGCCGGAGTCCGGCTGGGACCGCAAGAGCGAGCAGCCCCCGCCGCCGCTGCCGCAGCAGGTCGTGGACGCGACCCGCGCGAAGTACATCGAGGCGTACGAGCGCCTGACCGGCCAGAGCTGGAGCTAGCCCCGGCACTCGGCGCACGAAAGAACCCCGGTCCACCCGGACCGGGGTTTTCGCTGGAGCGGACGACCAGGTTCGAACTGGCGACCTCAACCTTGGCAAGGTTGCGCTCTACCAACTGAGCTACGTCCGCGCTGCGCCGTGGCGCGAGAGCAACTATACCCAACCTCGCTCGCGTGCGAGACGCACTGCCGTATGACGGTTCTCGGCACCGAGTTTCGAGACGGCCGAAGAGAGATAGTTCCGTACGGTCCCCTGCGACAGCGCGGCCCGTTCGGCGATCTCCGCGACCGGAGCCCCGTCCGCGGCCAGTTCCAGGACCTCGGCCTCGCGCGCGGTCAGCGGCGAATCCCCGGCGGAGATGGCGTCGGCGGCCAACTCCGGGTCGACGTACCGCTGTCCGGCATGCACCGTGCGGATGATCTCCGCGAGCCGCTGCGCGCTCACCGTCTTCGGGACGAACCCCCGCACACCCGCCGCGAGCGCCCGCTTCAGATGACCGGGCCTGCCGTGTCCGGTGACGATCAGGACCTGGCAATCGGGCAGTTCGACGCGCAGGGATGTGGCGACCTTCACACCGTCGGCCCCCGGCATCTGCAGATCCAGTACGGCGACATCGGGCCGGTGCGCCCGCGCCATGGCCAGCGCCTCGGGCCCGGTCGCCGCCTCCGCGACCACCAGCAGATCGTCCTCAAGCCCGAGCAGCGCGGCCAGCGCCCCCCGGATCAGATGCTCGTCATCGGCGAGCAGCAGCCGTACGACGTCGACGGTCATGGGGCGGCTCCGGTGACTGGGGTGGTGAGCAGCAGGTGTGTGGTGATCCGGCGGGCGGTGGGCGCCGGACGGGTGGGGGCTCCGTGCGCGGCGGTTGGCGGGCGGGTGCCGACTCGGCTCGCGACGATTGGTGGGCGGATGTCGCCCCGGCTCGCGGCGGACAGCGGGCGAGCCGTGACTCCGCTCGCGAAGACCGTCGGGCGCCCGGAGATTCCGGTCATGACGCGACACCCCCCGCCACCGTCGGCAACGGCACGGTCGCCACCACCCGGAAACGGTCGCCGTCCACGGACCCCGCCTCCAGTTCGCCGCCCACCGCGGTCAGCCTCTCCCGCAGCCCCACGAGCCCCGCCCCACCGCCGGCTCCACCACCAGCACCGGTACCCCCGTCGACCGCCTTCGCCCCGTCGTTCTCCACCGTCAGCACCACACTCCCCTCCGCCACCCGGACCGCGACCGAGCAGCGCCCCGCGTTGCCGTGCCGCAGTACGTTGGTCGTCGCCTCGCGGACCACCCAGCCGAGCGCCGACTGCACCTCGGCCGGCAGTCCCGCTGCCTCCCCGGTCACCTCGCACTCGATGCCTGCCGCGGTCAACACGCCCTGCGCACCGGCGAGTTCGACATCGAGCGCGGTCTCGCGATAGCCCCGTACGACATCCCGCACCTCCCGTTGCGACTCCCGAGCGATCCGCTGCACCTCGATCATCTGCTCCACGGCCTCGGCCCGCCCGCGCCGTGCCAGCTGTACGGCCAGTTCGCTCTTCAGCGCGATCACCGACAGATTGCGGCCCATCACGTCGTGCAGATCGCGCCCGAACCGCAGCCGTTCCTCGGCGACGGCGAGCCGGGCCCGGGTCTCGCGGGCCTCGTCGAGTTCGTAGACGGCGTCGAGGAGCCACACGGAGAAGGCGGCGGTGAAGGCGAGGCCGCCGGCGGCGAAGAGAACGATGATCGCGGTGACGAGCGCGGCCGGGGCGGCCACCCCCAGCGCGAGCTGGAGGACCGGCGTGCCGCCCACCACGCCCGCCATCACCGTGAGGACCTGCCGCCGGCCGCGGACGCCGAGTGTCAGGGTGCCGGTGCCGAAACTCAGCACGCCCACCAGGAGCGTGGTCGCGGCGGCCTGCACCTCGTTGTCGTCGGGACCCCGCTCCCCCAGGACGATCGCGACGACGGCGATCAGCGCGGTCACCGCCCCCAGGAACCACAGCAGCCGTACGGGCTGCGCCCGCCGGCCGCGCGTCCAGTCGAGCGCCCGGGAGGCGGTGGCGGAACAGAGCAGCGCGTGCACGGTCACCAGCACCGCCGCCCAGCCCGCGACATCTGCTCCGACCTGCGCGAACAGCGGCAGCCCGACGGCCGCGACCTCGACCGCGGCGAAGAAGTGGAAGGACCACCGGGTGTACGTCTCGACCTTCCCGGGCGTGGTCTTCCGCCGCCACCAGCCGTCGGAGCCACGCGTGCTGCCAGGTGTCCGCATGATCCGGTGCTCCCCGTACGTCAGCGCCGCGGTTCCCAGCGGAACCACCGCCGTACAGCAAACACCGCGAGGACGGTCCAGGCCAGCGTGGTCAGGACGGCGCCCAGTGCGTCGTAGCCGGACAGGTCGCCGGTCCAGCCGCCGCTGATCAGCCGGATCGCGGGGGAGAGGGGGAGGAACTGGCAGACGTCGGCGACCCGGTCGGACAGGAGCTGGAGCGGGACGATGATCCCGGATCCCATCATGGACACCAGCACGATCGGCAGCGCGGTCACCTGCGCGCTCTCCGCCGTCCTGGTCACGCTCGCCGTGAGAGCCGCCAGCGCGGCGCTCAGGACCAGGCCGAACAGCAGCCCCAGTACGACGAGTTGGGGCATCGCGGGGGCCCCGGCGTCGAGCAGCAGCACACAGGCCACGGCCAGCAGCACGGACTGTACGAAGCCGAGGCACACAGCTGGGAGCGCGGTGCCGGCGAGAATCTCGGAGTCGCCGGGTTCCCCGGTGCGCAGCCGCTTGAGGACGAGTTCCTCGCGGCGCGCGACGAAGGCGCTGACGAGGGACGAGTACACGGCGAAGAGCAGCGAGAAGCCGATCGCGGCGGTCAGCATCACCGAGCCGACCGACAGTCCCTCCCCCTTCAGATCCAGCTGGTCGACCGCGGGCCGCACACTGAACGGCAGCGCCAGCGGCACGAACAGCGCCGTGACCACCGCGTTCCGGTTCCGCCCGAGCAGACTCAGCTCGGCCCGCCCCAGCGCCCGCATCCGCCGTACCGGAGTAGTCGTCACGGCGTTCATACGGCCACCTCCCGTTCCCGAGCGATCCCCAGGAACGCCTCCTCCAGCGAGGCCGACCGCACCTCCAGCCGCCGCAGCTCGATCCGCGCCTGGTCGGCCCACACCAGCAGCCCGGTCGCCGCCCGCTGCAACTCGTGCGTCCGCAGCCGTACGACTCTCCCGGCCACCTCGTGCCCGACGACCCCCAGTTCGGCGAGCGGTGGCAGGTCCCCCACGAAGTAGCCCGCGGGGAGTTCGAAGGAGATCCGCGACGGCCGCCCCGCCGTGACCTCGGCCGGCGTGCCGGTGACCGCGATCCGCCCCTCGCTC
Source organism: Streptomyces sp. NPDC050549 (assembly GCF_040655035.1). Lineage (NCBI taxonomy): Bacteria > Bacillati > Actinomycetota > Actinomycetes > Kitasatosporales > Streptomycetaceae > Streptomyces > Streptomyces sp. NPDC050549. Next base: position 79,039 of record NZ_JBFAJD010000010.1, on the reverse strand, counting down.
AGGATCGCCAGCCGGTCGGCGAGGCCCTCGGCCTCCTCCAGGTAGTGCGTGGTCAGCAGCACGGTCGTACCGCCGTCCCGCAGCGCACGCACCAACTCCCAGGTGTCGCGGCGCCCTTCGGCGTCAAGACCGGTGGTCGGCTCGTCGAGGAACAGCACCTCGGGCTCCCCGAGCAGCGCGAGCGCGAGATCGAGCCGCCGCCGTTCACCCCCGGACAACTGCTTCACCCGTACGGCGGCCCGCTGCTCAAGCCCGACCAGCGCGAGCGCCTCCGGCACGGGCCGGGCCCCGCTCGTGCAGCCGGCCCACATCCGCGCGGTCTCGGCGACGGTCAGCTCGGACGGAAAGCCGCCCTCCTGCAGCATCACCCCGGTCCGCGGCCGTACGGCGGCCCGCTCGGTGTGGGGATCGTGCCCGAGGACGCGCACCCGGCCGCCGGAAGGAGCCGTGAGGCCCTCCAGCACCTCGACGGTCGAGGTCTTGCCGGCGCCGTTGGTGCCGAGCAGCGCGAAGACCTCTCCGCGCCGCACGGAGAATGTGATCCCCCGCACAGCCTCGAACCCGCCCCCGTACACACGGCGTAGGTCGGTGACCTCAATCACGTGTTCGTGTTCGTTGGTGTCCATGGCTCCAGCGTCCCGGCGGCGGGGACGCGGCAGCAGTGCGAGGTGTCATCACTCGGCATGACAAATGTCAGACGGACGTCGAGGCACACGAAAAGACCCCGGTCCAATGGACCGGGGTCTTTTTCCCGAGCGGACGACCAGGTTCGAACTGGCGACCTCAACCTTGGCAAGGTTGCGCTCTACCAACTGAGCTACGTCCGCATTGCCTCCGACCGGCTCTCACCGATCGGCGCGAGCACCAGCCTACCCGATCCACAGCAGTGGTCCGGACGGTGATGCAGAGCGGGTGACAGGAATTGCACACTGCGCCTTCCCCCTGGAAGGGGGATGTTCTGCTACTGAACTACACCCGCATGTACTCCGTGAGCTGGGCCTTTCGGCCTCGCCCCTCGGCGTGCTCCGAACTCTAGCTGACCAGGAGGGGTGCAGCGCAAGTCGGTTCCCCCGAGGGCCCGGTGACCGGTCGTCGGCCCGGGGCCCGTCCGGCGGATCCTGTCGCAGACGCGGGGTGTGGTGCGTGCTCCCCCACGGCCTTGAAGGCGTGGGGGAACCTCCAGTCGCGTTGTTGTCGGTCGCCGACGTCCCCCGGCCTTCGGCCAGGAGATGCCCCCATCGCGTCGGCGCCCTCCGCCGCCTTGCAGCCGCGCGCACCACACCCCGCTCACCGGCGCCGATCAGGCCCCGCCGATTTCCTGCGACCTGATCCGCCGGACAGGCCCAGCCGCACGGTCCGCCTACTGCGCGGCGGCGAACGCCTCGTAGACCTTCTTGGGGATGCGTCCGCGGGCCGGTACGTCCATCTTGTTCGCCTGTGCCCAGGCGCGGACGGCCGCCGGGTCGGGGGCCACCTCGGTCTGGCGGTAGGCCTTGCCCGACCTCGACCGCTTGCGACCTGCGTCCACGTACGGCGCGAGCGCCTTACGCAGTTTCTTGGCATTGGCTTGATTCAGGTCGATCTCGTACGACTTGCCGTCGAGTCCGAAGGCGATCGTCTCCGCCGCTTCCGAGCCGTCGATGTCGTCAAAGAGAGTGACCACGACCTTCTGCGCCACGAATATCGGTCCCTTCGTGCGACACCTGAAACCGCACTATCCGCGAGGGCGCACGGAGACGCCACGGAGGTGCGGAGATGTCGACTGTCCGCCTGTTAATGGGCAAAGTATCGGCTATTGGCAATTCATTTGTACAGTGCCCGGCAATGCAATGTGAAGCCCGACTAAATCTTCCCGCGTGTCTCCGCGCAATAGTGAACCGGGATCGATCCGGGATCTTTCCCTGAACTTTTCGTGAAGACCCCCACTCGATGCCGGATCGTGACGGTCCTCACGTAGATTCCTACAACTCTACCCGCGTAGAAATTTTGTGCGGGTAGTCTGAAGACACCTGTCGAAGACCCGCAGGAACCTGCTCAGCACCACAACACCGGGAGTGCCAGTGGCACGCGTCGTAGTCGACGTCATGCTCAAGCCGGAGATCCTCGACCCCCAGGGCCAGGCGGTCCAGCGTGCGCTGCCGCGCCTGGGTTTCGAAGGCATCTCCGACGTACGTCAGGGAAAGCGATTCGAACTGGAAGTTGACGGACCGGTCGACGAGGCCGTGCTCGCCCGCATCCACGATCTTGCGGAATCCTTCCTCGCCAACACCGTGATCGAGGACTTCACCGTCAAGGTGGAGGAAGTCGCGGAGGCCGCGAAGTGACCGCTCGTATTGGCGTCGTCACTTTCCCGGGCAGCCTCGACGACCGGGACACCCAGCGCGCGATCCGCCTCGCCGGCGCCGAACCGGTCGCCCTCTGGCACAAGGACAAGAACCTCCACCAGGTGGACGCGGTAGTCCTCCCCGGCGGTTTTTCCTACGGCGACTATCTGCGCGCGGGCGCCATCTCCCGCTTCTCGCCGGTGATGGAGACGGTCATCGAGCAGGCGAAGTCGGGACTCCCCGTCCTCGGCATCTGCAACGGCTTCCAGATCCTCACCGAGGCGCACCTCCTCCCCGGCGCGATGCTCGGCAACAACCACCTGCACTTCATCTGCCGTGACCAGAAACTGCGGGTGGAGAACGCGGACACGTCCTGGACCGGTGACTACGCGTCCGGCCAGGAGATCCACATCCCGCTGAAGAACATGGACGGCCGCTACGTCGCCGACGAGCACACGCTCGACGAGCTGGAGGCCGAGGGCCGGGTCGTCTTCCGCTACCTCGACGTGAACCCGAACGGTTCGCTGCGCGACATCGCCGGCATCACGAACGCCGCCGGGAACGTCGTGGGCCTCATGCCGCACCCCGAGCACGCGGTCGAGCCGCTGATCGGGTCCGGCCGCACCGACGGCCTTCCCTTCTTCACCTCGATCCTCAAGAAGCTGGTCAACGCATGAGCCGGACGCCTCTGGACACGGTCGAGCACGCGGCCGAGACCCCCGACGTCGAGCTGCCCTGGGCCGAACTCGGCCTGAAGAAGGACGAGTACGAGAGGGTCGTGGAGATCCTCGGCCGCCGGCCCACCGGTGCCGAGCTGGCCATGTACTCCGTCATGTGGTCCGAGCACTGCTCGTACAAGTCCTCCAAGGTCCACCTCCGCCAGTTCGGCGAGAAGGCCCCCCAGTCCGACGCCCTGCTCGTCGGCATCGGCGAGAACGCGGGCGTGGTCGACGTCGGCCAGGGCTACGCGGTCACCTTCAAGGTGGAGTCGCACAACCACCCCTCGTACGTCGAGCCCTACCAGGGCGCGGCCACGGGCGTCGGCGGCATCGTCCGCGACATCATCGCGATGGGCGCCCGCCCGGTCGCCGTGGTCGACCCCCTCCGCTTCGGCGCGGCCGACCACCCCGACACCAAGCGCGTCCTGCCGGGCGTCGTCGCGGGCATCGGCGGCTACGGCAACTGCCTGGGCCTGCCCAACATCGGCGGCGAGGTCGTCTTCGACGCCTGCTACCAGGGCAACCCGCTGGTCAACGCCGGTGCCATCGGCGTGATGCGGCACGAGGACATCCACCTCGCGAAGGCCTCCGGCGCGGGCAACAAGGTCATCCTCTACGGCGCCCGCACGGGCGGCGACGGCATCGGCGGCGCGTCCATCCTCGCCTCCGAGACCTTCGACGACGCCAAGCCCTCGAAGCGCCCGGCCGTCCAGGTCGGCGACCCCTTCCAGGAGAAGCTCCTCATCGAGTGCACCCTGGAGGCCTTCAAGGAGAAGCTGGTCGTCGGCATCCAGGACCTCGGCGCGGCGGGCCTGTCCTGCGCCACGTCCGAGCTGGCGTCGAACGGCTCCGGCGGTATGACCGTCACCCTGGACGACGTCCCCCTCCGTGACTCCACGCTCTCGCCCGAGGAAATCCTCATGAGCGAGTCGCAGGAACGCATGTGCGCGGTCGTCGAACCGGCGAAGGTCGACCGTTTCCTGGAGATCTGCGAGAAGTGGGACGTCATCGCCACCGTCATCGGTGAGGTGACCGACGGCGACCGGCTGGAGATCTTCTGGCACGGCGGCAAGATCGTGGACGTCGACCCGCGCACGGTCGCGCACGACGGCCCGGTCTACGAGCGCCCGTACGCCCGCCCGGAGTGGCAGGACGCGCTCCAGGCGGACGACGCCAACAAGCTTGCCCGGCCCGGGACTTCGGAGGAACTGAAGTCCCAGGTCCTGGCACTGGTGTCGTCCCCGAACCAGGCCTCCAAGAAGTGGATCACCTCCCAGTACGACCACTTCGTGCAGGGCAACACGGTGCTGGCGCAGCCCGAGGACTCGGGCATGATCCGCATCGACGAGGAGACCGGCCTCGGTGTCGCCATCGCGACGGACGGCAACGGCCGGTACGCGAAGCTGGACCCGTACGCGGGCGCGCAGTTGGCGCTGTCCGAGGCCTACCGCAACGTGGCGACGACGGGCGCGAAGCCCCTCGCGGTCTCCGACTGCCTGAACTTCGGTTCGCCCGAGGACCCGGCGGTCATGTGGCAGTTCGCCGAGGCGATCCGTGGACTGGCCGACGCCTGCCAGCAGTTGGGCACCCCGGTGACGGGCGGCAACGTCTCCCTCTACAACCAGACGGGCGACGTCGCCATCCACCCGACCCCGGTCGTGGCCGTACTGGGCGTCATCGACGACGTGGCGCGCCGCACGCCGGTCGCCTTCCAGGAGGAGGGCCAGCTGCTGTACCTCCTCGGCGACACCCGCGAGGAGTTCGGCGGCTCGGCCTGGTCGCAGGTCGTCCACGACCACCTCGGCGGCCTCCCCCCGAAGGTCGACCTGGAGCGCGAGCGCCTGCTGGCCGAGATCCTGATCTCCGCCTCCCGCGACGGCATGATCGACTCGGCGCACGACCTGTCCGACGGCGGTCTGATCCAGGCGGTCGTGGAATCGGCCCTGTTGGGCGAGAAGGGCGCACGCCTGATCGTCCCCGACGGGCTCGACGCCTTCACCTTCCTCTTCTCGGAGTCGGCGGGCCGCGCGGTCGTCGCCGTCCCGCGCTCGGAGGAACTCCGCTTCAACGACATGTGCGGCGCACGGGGCCTGCCGGTCACGCGCATCGGTGTCGTGGACGGCGACGCGGTGGACGTACAGGGCGAGTTCGCGCTGTCCCTGGCTGAACTGCGCGAGGCGCACGAGGGGACGATCCCGGCGTTGCTGGCGTAGGTCGCCGTAGGAACGCGTGCGAAGGCCCTGTCCGGGATCCGGGCAGGGCCTTCGCACGTGCTAACTTCGACGGACCGTGGGCGTGGAACGGGGGAGCGGGAACGTGGAAGTACCGGTGGGGACAAGCGAGTTCGGCGGTGGCCGGAGGTGCGCGTGAGCTTTCACAGTGAAAACACGCCTGAATCCTCCGAGCGGGCCCGGGCGCCCTTTCCGCGCTCCCGCTGGCTGACTCCGGACCGAGGGAGCCGTCGGCGCAACGCCTTCAACCAACTCGTGGCTGTGGCAGCGGTGTTCGGGGTCGGTGCGGGTGGCTGGGGGCTGTGGCTGGAGACGGAGGACCACCTCGACCGGTCCGCCAGCCGGGACCGGATCGGGCGGGCCTGCGACGGGCTCGTCGACGCCGACCGGGTACTGGGGCTCAACGGGGGTACGACGAGGGCGCGGGCAGGCAGCGAGAAGAAGGACTCGATGGCCGATCTCGGTACGGGCTCGCTGCCCGCGCAGTGCCAGATCTACCGCGTCGGGAAGCCGGGCACCACGTACGGCCACTTCCTGCTCTCGGTCTGGTCGAACCCGAGCGACGACTTCGCGCAGTTGGTGAGCGGGTGGGACGACCCGTTCGGGATGTTGGGCGGAAAGGCGAGGGCCGACATCACACGGGAGGCCGACCAGACGGAGGCGGCGTACCCGATCGGTGACGGGCGGCTCGGTGTGTACTACGGCAACGCGGCTGTGGTGAAGGCCGAGTGTGCCGACGAGTCGGGCGGGATGACGTCCGTCAACACGATGACCGTGGCCAAGTACTCCGAGGACGCCCCGGTCACGGACGCCGACCGCAGAACGCTTGCGGATCTGGCCCGCACCGCGGCCGTACGGGCGGCGAAGAAGCTGGGCTGCAAGGCCACGCTGCCCGCGCTCCCGGCCGAACTTCCCACGCCCGGTACGAAGTTGGAGAACGCGAAGTCGGCCGGCGGAACGTGCGGCTGGTACGCCGGGTACGTCGGGGCGAAGGGCCGCTGGCGGTTCCCCGACCGCGCCCTGGCCACCCCTGCTGCCCACGCGCAGGAGGAGAGCTGCCTGCTCGGGGTGAGCAACAAGGAGGTGCGCGGGATGTGGCCCGGCCTCGGCAAGGACGAGGTCGGCGCCGACAGCCTCGACGACGTGCTCCGGGTCGCGCCCTTCTGGCTGCGGACCGAGTCCTACTTCGGCGACGAGGCACGCGAGGTCGCGACGGAGCACTTCGGCAGGGACCAGGTGGCGTTGAACCCCGGCACGGCGGGCTACGACCGTGACGACAACGTGTGGTGGGCCTCCTCCACCTGCGCCGGACAGCCGGCCGTCCACACGCTGAGCACCGACTATCCGTACAACAAGGTCGTCCGGAAGCGGCTCCAGGCCCTCTTCAAGGCGTACGTCACGGATGTCGCCGCCCGACGTGACTGCACAGGCCTGAAGTTCCCTGCCGCCGCGACGTTCCAGCCGTCCAAGACCTAACGCTTCCTACACGGTCCGCCCGTCCCTGCCGGAGGCGTCGATCAGCTGCTGGCCCATCGCCTCGTTGGTGGCCACGGCATCGGTCGCCGCTGCGGCGCTACGGGGGAACAGTGCTTCCTCGTACGAGGTGAGCGCGGCCTCGATGTCGTCGGGGTGCGCGGCGATGAACTTGCCGAGTTCGGCACCGTCCTGCATCGCCAGGTTGGCGCCCTCACCGTCCGGCGGCGAGAGGTGGGCGGCGTCACCGATCAGGGTCGCTCCGGGCACCCGGTCCCAACGGTGGCCGATCGGGAGCCGGTTGAGGGGCCGCAGAACGGGAGCGGTGTCGCTGTCGGTGATCAGCGCGGTGATCTCGGGGGCCCAGCCGTCGAACTCGGCGACGATACCTGCGGTGGCCGCGGCGGCGTCGCTGAAGTCGATGCGGGCGAACCACTCCTGCGGCTTGGCCAGCATCACGTAGGCGTGCAGCGTTTCGCCCTTCTCCCTGTGTGCCGCGATCCACCTGCCGCTCGCTCCGGTGTCCCGGGCGAACACGAACAGTGATCCGCCGCCGACGGTCTTCGCGGCGGTCGGGTGCCGGGTCTCGCTGTCGTACAGATAGGTCTCGACGAAAGCCCGGCCGAAGTACTCGGGGGTGGCGTCGGACAGCAGAGGCCGGACGCGGGACCAGGCGCCGTCCGCGCCGACGAGGAGGCTGGTGACGACGGTGCCGCCGTCCGCGAAGACCACCTCGTGCCGCCCCTCGCCGAGACCGCGCACCCCGGTGACCTTCTGTCCCCACCGCACGGTGCCGGCCGGGAGCGAGTCGAGCAGGATCTGCCGCAGCTCGCCGCGCTGCACCTCGGGGCGGCCACCCGTACCGTCGTCGGGCTCCTCCATCAGGACGGTTCCGTCCAGGTCGAGGACGCGGGTCGCCTGGCGGCCCTCCAGGATGATGGCGCGGAACTCGTGCATCAAGTCGGCGGCTTCCAGGGCAAGTTGGCCGTTGTACTCATGGATGTCGAGCATCCCGCCCTGGAGGCGGGACATGGGTGAGGCCTCCGCCTCGTAGACCGTGGCCGGTATGCCGTGGACGTGCAGGACGCGGGCGAGGGTCAGTCCGCCGAGTCCGGCGCCGATGATCGTGACGTGTGTGGTCATGAGGATTCCTTGCGTGCGACGGGCCCGCCGGACGGCTGCCCGACGGGATCCCGGCCAGATTTCAACGCGGCACCGACAGCCCGCCGACGCACCGCCGACACCGCCGACAGACCGCCGACACGGCGCCCTCCCGTACGCGCGCTGCACGCGCCGAAAACGTCCATGAGACCGCCCCGCGACAAGCACTAGGCTCGCCGCCATGCCCACGGCCAAGAAGCGCGCGCGTACGTACGACCCCGTCAAGACCCGCACCGCGGTGCTCGCCCAGTTCGGGAACGTACGAGAGGCGGTGGCGGCCCTCAGCCCCGAGCAGCTCGCGCTGCCGACCAGGCTCGGGGAATGGACCGTACGAGAGCTGGTCGCACACGTCGGAATGGCTGTGACCGCCGTCCATCGTGCCCTGGACCGGCCGGCCCCGCCGGCGCAGGACGCCGTGCTCCTCGACTGGCCCTTCGCCACCGCGGCCAGCTCCTCCGCCATCGCCGACTTCACGCGGACGCTCGCCGAGCGCCACCCCGACCTCGGCGTCTACCTCGCCGACGTCGAGCAGACCCTCACCGGGCACCTCGACGCCCACCCCGGCACCCGGCTGCTCGAAACCAACGCCGGCGCCATGCCCCTGGCCGACTACCTCGTCACCCGCACCGTCGAACTCGTCGTCCACACCGACGACCTCAACGCCGCCGTTTCCGGCCTCGACATCCCCTACGACCGCCAGGCCCTCGCCGCCTGCACCCGGCTGCTGGCCGACGCGCTGGCCGTGAAGGCGCCCGGTGGTTCGACCGAGGTGCGGATCCCGCCGTATGCCGTCGTGCAGTGCGTCGAGGGACCCCGGCACACCCGCGGCACCCCGCCCAACGTCGTGGAGACCGACCCCCTGACCTGGATCCGGCTCGCGACCGGGCGGCTCGGGTGGAAGGACGCCGTGGAGGGGGCGAAGGTGCGCGCGAGCGGGGAGCGGGCCGACCTCGCGGGGCTGTTGCCGATCATGTCCTGAGGCCGGTTCGGGGCCGGTCGGGGCGCGGCAGGATGTGCGACCGCTCACCTCGTAGGGCGGGCGACAGGGTCGCCGTAGCGCCGCTTTTCGCGTTTTCGCTGGTGAGAGCGGTGGCCTCGGGGAGTGATCCATTGCAGGCGTGTATCCCGAATTCGGACCAGTGGTCGATCTCGCCTACACTCGGTGCCGTGCCACGTGGTGACGGTCGACTCAGTCATGATCTGCTCCCCGGCGAGAAAGGACCTCAGGACGCTTGCGGCGTCTTCGGGGTCTGGGCTCCCGGTGAAGAGGTCGCCAAGCTCACTTACTTCGGGCTCTACGCCCTCCAGCATCGAGGCCAGGAATCCGCGGGGATCGCGGTCAGCAACGGCTCGCAGATCCTCGTCTTCAAGGACATGGGTCTGGTCTCCCAGGTCTTCGACGAGACCTCGCTCGGTTCGCTCCAGGGTCATATCGCGGTCGGTCACGCCCGCTACTCGACCACCGGTGCCTCCACCTGGGAGAACGCCCAGCCGACGTTCCGTGCCACCGCGCACGGTTCGATCGCGCTCGGCCACAACGGCAACCTGGTCAACACCGCGCAGCTCGCGGAGATGGTCGCCGACCTCCCCAAGAAGGAGGGCGGCCGCACCCCGCGCGTGGCCGCGACCAACGACACCGACCTGCTGACGGCCCTGCTCGCCGCCCAGGAGGACCTCGACGGCAAGCCGCTGACCATCGAAGAGGCCGCCCATACGGTCCTTCCGCAGGTCCGGGGCGCCTTCTCCCTCGTCTTCATGGACGAGCACACCCTCTACGCGGCCCGCGACCCGCAGGGCATCCGCCCGATGGTCCTCGGCCGCCTGGAGCGCGGCTGGGTCGTCGCCTCCGAGTCGGCAGCCCTCGACATCTGCGGCGCCGCCTACGTCCGCGAGATCGAGCCGGGCGAGTTCGTCGCCATCGACGAGAACGGCCTGCGCACCTCCCGATTCGCGGAAGCGAAGCCCAAGGGCTGTGTCTTCGAGTACGTCTATCTGGCCCGCCCCGACACCGACATCGCCGGGCGGAACGTGTACCTCTCCCGTGTGGAGATGGGCCGGAAACTCGCCAAAGAAGCTCCGGTCGAGGCCGATCTGGTCATAGCTACTCCGGAGTCCGGCACCCCGGCCGCCATCGGCTACGCGGAGGCCTCGGGCATCCCGTTCGGCGCCGGTCTGGTGAAGAACGCCTACGTGGGCCGTACGTTCATCCAGCCCTCGCAGACCATCCGGCAGCTCGGTATCCGCCTGAAGCTGAACCCGCTGAAGGAAGTCATCAAGGGCAAGCGCCTGGTCGTCGTCGACGACTCGATCGTGCGCGGCAACACCCAGCGGGCGCTGGTGCGCATGCTCCGCGAGGCCGGGGCCGCCGAGGTCCACATCCGGATCTCCTCGCCGCCCGTGAAGTGGCCCTGCTTCTTCGGCATCGACTTCGCCACCCGCGCGGAACTCATCGCCAACGGCATGACCATCGACGAGATCGGCACCTCGCTCGGCGCCGACTCCCTGTCGTACATCTCCCTCGACGGCATGATCGAGGCGACCACCATCGCCAAGCCGAACCTCTGCCGCGCCTGCTTCGACGGCGAGTACCCGATGGACCTCCCGGACCCCGAGCTGCTCGGCAAGCAGCTCCTGGAGACCGAGCTGGCGGCCGGTCCGGCCGCCACGGCCGCGGCCGACGCGATCCGTCGCCCGTAGAAGCCCCGTATCACCAACCCGAAAGATCCCAGGCAATGTCTGAGAGTCCCGCTTCCGGTGCTTCCTACGCGGCTGCCGGTGTCGACATCGACGCCGGCGACCGCGCCGTAGAACTCATGAAGGAGTGGGTGAAGAAGACCCAGCGCCCCGAGGTCCTCGGCGGCCTCGGCGGCTTCGCCGGGCTCTTCGACGCCTCCGCCCTCAAGCGGTTCGAGCGCCCCCTGCTCGCCTCCGCCACGGACGGCGTCGGCACGAAGGTCGACATCGCCCGCCGTCTCGGCGTCTACGACACGATCGGCCACGACCTGGTCGCGATGGTCATGGACGACATCGTGGTGTGCGGCGCGGAGCCGCTCTTCATGACCGACTACATCTGTGTCGGCAAGGTGCACCCCGAGCGTGTCGCGGCCATCGTCAAGGGCATCGCCGAGGGCTGTGTGCTGGCCGGCTGCGCCCTGGTGGGCGGCGAGACCGCCGAACACCCCGGTCTGCTCGGCCCGGACGACTTCGACGTCGCCGGCGCCGGTACGGGCGTCGTGGAGGCCGACCGGCTGCTCGGCGCGGATCGCATCCGCACGGGTGACGCGGTCATCGCCATGGCCGCCTCCGGACTTCACTCGAACGGGTACTCGCTCGTCCGGCATGTGCTCCTCGACCGGGCCGGCCTGGACCTGGAGGCGCGCGTCGAGGAACTCGGCCGCACGCTCGGCGAGGAACTCCTCGTGCCCACGAAGATCTACTCGCTGGACTGCCTCGCGCTGACCCGCACGACCGACGTCCACGCCTTCTCGCACATCACCGGCGGCGGACTCGCCGCCAACCTCGCCCGGGTCATCCCGGACGGCCTGCACGCGATTGTGGACCGCTCCACCTGGACCCCGGCGCCGGTCTTCGACCTCGTCGGGAAGACGGGCCGGGTCGAACGCCTGGAGCTGGAGAAGACCCTGAACATGGGCGTCGGCATGATCGCGATCGTCCCGGAGGACTCCGCGGACGTGGCCCTGGAGACCCTGGCCGACCGCGGGGTCGGGGCATGGGTCGCCGGCGAGATCACCGAGCGCGGCGACCACGTGACGGGCGCCGAGCTGGTCGGCACGTATTCGATTTAGAGCGCCTCGGTCTGATCACAGCAGCCGCCTGCCGAACGGCAGCACAAAACCCGGTCCGGCGGTGTTGCCCCGGACCGGGTGAGGTGCAGCTGTTCCGGCTATGCGGAAACCGCGAGGGACGCTGCTGTGTCAAGCGCCACGACGTTGCGACGTAGGACCGGACTCGTCGTCCTCGTCCTCGTCGTCGTCGTTGTAGAGATCCGCGTACTGAGCGTACGGGTCGTCTTCTTCCTCGTCGTCGTCCTCGAACGGCTCGCCATTCGGCGGCTGGCTCGAAGTCGAAGCGCCCAGCTCATTGGCCAGACGCGAGAGGTCAGTCCCGCCGCTGCTGTACTTCAGCTGGCGGGCGACCTTCGTCTGCTTGGCCTTTGCCCGGCCGCGCCCCATGGCTCGACCCCCTCGGATACGAGGCTCGGTGGCCTCAGAGTCTTGACACGCGTTCATGATCTGGAACGGACTCTCCGTGGAGAGACCGGTCCGTAGGGCTTCCACGGTACCTGAGCCCGCGCCCATACGGTACGTCGCCCGCAGCACGTGCCGGGCCACAGGACCCGCGAGGTGCCCTGTCCTCGCTGGTCAACCCCGATTTTAACCACTTCTTGGCAGGCGACCCGCCGACGAACGTGAGAGTTCTCTCGAAGTCGTCGCCGACGGGTACCGCTCACCTGTTCCGCGCAGCCGCCTCGTGCATCCGCTGCTCGGCGATCCGGTCGGCCGCCGCGGCCGGCGGAATCCCGTCGTCCTTCGCACGTGCGAATATGGCCAGCGTGGTGTCGAAGATCTTCGCGGCCTTCGCCCTGCACCGTTCGAAGTCGAACCCGTGCAGCTCGTCGGCGACCTGGATCACCCCGCCCGCGTTCACCACGTAGTCGGGCGCGTAGAGGATCCCGCGGTCGGCGAGGTCCTTCTCCACACCCGGGTGCTCCAGCTGGTTGTTGGCCGCGCCGCACACCACCTTGGCGGTCAGCACCGGCACGGTCTCGTCGTTCAGGGCACCGCCGAGCGCGCAGGGGGCGTAGACGTCGAGCCCCTCGACCCGGATCAGCGCCTCCGTGTCCGCGACGGCCCGCACACCGGCCGGGTGCTTGTCGAGGATCCGCTGTACGGACTCCTCGCGCACATCGGTGATCACGACCTCGGCGCCCTCGTCCCGCAGGTGCTCCACCAGGTGGTGCCCGACCTTGCCGACGCCCGCGATGCCGACCGTACGGCCGCGCAGCGACGGATCGCCCCACAGGTGCTGGGCGCTGGCCCGCATGCCCTGGAAGACGCCGAAGGCGGTCAGCACCGAGGAGTCGCCCGCGCCGCCGTTCTCCGGGGAGCGGCCGGTCGTCCAGCGGCACTCGCGGGCCACGACGTCCATGTCGGCGACATACGTGCCGACATCGCAGGCGGTGACGTAGCGCCCGCCCAGCGAGGCCACGAACCGGCCGTAGGCGAGCAGCAGTTCCTCGGTCTTGTCGCGCTCCGGGTCGCCGATGATCACGGCCTTGCCGCCGCCGTGGTCCAGGCCGGCCATGGCGTTCTTGTACGACATCCCGCGGGCGAGGTTGAGCGCGTCGGCGACGGCGTCGGCCTCGCTCGCGTAGGGGTAGAAGCGGGTACCGCCGAGGGCGGGGCCCAGCGCGGTGCTGTGGATGGCGATGACGGCCTTGAGGCCGCTGGCCCGGTCCTGGCAGAGCACGACTTGCTCATGACCGCCCTGATCCGAGTGGAACAGGGTGTGCAGGACGCCGTTGTCTACGTCGGTCACTGTGGTGACTCCTGGGTGAGTAGCGGCGGTTGGAGACAGGCCCCCGTAGGGGTGGCGGGTGCCGTGGCACGAGCGTAGGGCCTGCGTCCGGCCACCATCGGTGCAGTGTTCAGGATCACCTACCGAAGAGGGGTGGCCGTGCGACGATTTGCATAGTTTTCCCGCCCGTTTGTGAGCGGGTTCCGGAGGTTTTCCGGACGGACGGCGGGGGAGGGAGCAGGCGTGCCCAAGAAGGTGTCCTCGGTGATCGTCCCGTACGCGACCTATCTACGGGTCTACGAACCGCTGGCCGCTTTCCCGGAGCCGGAGCGCGGCCACTGGGCGCGCTACGCCCGCCGGCCCGACCGTCCCTCGTACCAGGACGAACTGCGCCGCGCGCTGGCCGACTTGCTGCCCATCCCGCCGGTCGCGGTGCCGGTGCACGAGAGCGCCGACGCCTTCGTGGCGGAAATCGACGGCGTGGTCTGCGTCTGCCCCTGGCGCACCCGGCTGCGCGGCTGGCAGGCCCTGGGAGACCTCGCGGAGGAACTTCCGCCGTCGGTCCTGGACGCCGTACTGCCGCCGCTCGTACGGCACCAGGCCACCCAGGACTACGAGCGCTGGCTGGCCCGCAACCCCGACGCCAGGCCGTGGATCCGGACGGCGACCTGGCAGGTGCCGCTGAACTGGTTCGTGCTCGTCGGGGACGAGGAGCGCCGCTACGACAAGGCTTCCGGGGACGATCCGCCGATGCTGCGCTACCGGACGCCGATGGTGCAGGCGCGGCGGCGCACGGCGCGGGCGCTGCGGACCCTGAAGGACGCGATCGACGACGGGCCGCTGATCGACGGTCTGGTGGACGTGGGGCGTTGGCTGGAGGAGTTCCACCCGCGTTCGCTGGTGGAACTGGACTACGGCGGGCTCGTGCACGTCCTGCCGGCCGGCGAGCTGGAGGACGACCACTCGGCGGCGGACGTGGCCGAGGGCATCGAGGCGCTGCGGACCGGGGACGGGGCGGCGGCGGGCGAGGCGTACGGGCGGCTCGTGGAGCGGTGGCGGTCGGTCAGGGACCGGCGCTCGGCCAACTGACGCGAGGATCTTCGAGGCTGACAGCTTCGAACAAGTGCGCATAGGATTCTTACGGTTCGTCAACACGGGACGTAGGTCCCGATCCGGACGATTGATGTCAAGGGTGACGGATCGCACGTGCGGATCCCTTGCGCCCCTTGCCCGCCCTCATGCCAAAATAGGACAAGGAGTCCGGGGAGGACTCCGTCCGTCCCGTTGTGGGTGGAATCTCAGCATTGCGTGCTTTGGGGGGTCTCGATGACTCCTGATCATCCTGTGACTGATCGTCACAGTGGTGTGACTGTCCGTTATGGCATGGTCCATCGGCTTCCGTCGCTGATGGGCACCTGGGATGGCAATTCCATCGGTTTGGCCGTAGCGGTTGGACAGATGGTGTAGTTGTAGTGCCGAGGACATGCCGTTCGTCCTATAACCGACTCGACCCGCACACGCCATTTCGGGCAACGCGGGTCAAGGTGCAGAATTTAGAGGAAAGAACCGAGAAGGTTCGGTTCTCCCGAGGAGGCCGCTCATGACCGCTCGCACCCCTGATGCCGAGCCGCTGCTGACCCCGGCTGAGGTCGCCACGATGTTCCGTGTGGACCCCAAGACGGTCACGCGGTGGGCGAAGGCCGGCAAGCTCACTTCGATTCGCACGCTCGGCGGACACCGCCGTTACCGCGAGGCGGAGGTCCGTGCACTGCTCGCGGGCATTCCGCAGCAGCGCAGCGAAGCCTGACCAACTGAATAAGGGCGAAACGGCTGGTCCCCCAACCGGTCACGGCGCCCGACAGCACAGCTCCAAGCGACGCGGGTTCTGCCCCAACAGAGCCCACGCCCAACGCTCTTAGACATGTGAACACAGGGTGCGTCGTAGATCGCGCTGGACTCCGCCGGGTCCAGCGCGATCTTTTTTGTGCCTGGTCGTGGGTCCGTGCGCGCCTCACGGCGGGTCCTGTGAGGGACCTTGTCGGAGTCTGGGGAGGGCTGTCGGATCTCCTGTGGACCATCGCCCGCAGGGGTGCAATTGCACATATTAAATTGACCAGTTGTAGGCGAGTCTTAAGTTCCACCGTTTCAAAAACTTATGCGGTGACACCCGTCACATGCCAGAGGACTTGTTGCCCATGGTCTATGTGCGCTAAGGGAGTTGGTCCGGTGGATCGTCCTGGGGCTCCGGTGGCGGAGGGGAGTCCAGGGCCAGCCGCAGCAGGCGGTGGCAGATCGGACAGTGCCGGGTCACATGGCGGTAGGAACTGGCGGCCGACAGGTGCGCACGGAGCAGAGCCCGCGTCTCACGCCTGACCGAAGCCGCCATGCGCCACCTCCAGTGGCCCTGCAGAAACGGGGCCTGGTTTCTGGGTACCTGGCGGGGTGAACGGCGTCAAGGGGGCCGTCCCTGGGGGCTGCGCCCCCAGGCTCCCGCTTAGGCTCCGAAGGGGCCTCGTCCTCGAACGCCGGACGGGCTGGGGGTGTGGGCGGCGCCGACGGGCCGATGTATGCGCACGAAAAAACCCACCCCCTGAAGGAAGTGGGTCTCGTTCACTGCGGTCCTGACGGGATTTGAACCCGCGGCCTCCACCTTGACAGGGTGGCGAGCACTCCAAACTGCTCCACAGGACCTGGTTTCGCGGCACTTGATGGTGCGTTGTGCTGCGAGACGAGACTGTACAGGAGGGTGGCCCGCCTGGTCGAACTCACCCTGTGTGCAGGTGTCGTTACGGTGCGGCGGCGTCGATCGCCTTCACGATGCGCTTGTCGGAGACCGGATACGCCGTGCCCAGGGCGTGCGCGAAATAGCTCACCCGGAGCTCCTCGATCATCCAGCGGATGTCACGCACGGAGGAGGGGACCGGGCGGCCCTGCGGGAGTTGTTCCAGGAGCCACGCGTACTCGTCCTGCATCTCGTGGACCTTCTCCATGCGGGTCGTGTCCCGCTGCACCCCCGTCGGCATCTGCTGGAGACGACGGTCGGCGGCCACCAGGTAGCGCATCAGGTCGGGCAGGCGACGTATCCCGGCCGCCGTCACGAACCCGGGCTTCACAAGGGCGTCCAGCTGCGCCCGTACGTCCGCGAGGTTCGGGAGGAGGGCCGGGCTGCTCGCCGCCTTCAGACGGCGCTCACAGGCCTGCCAGGCGGCCAGCACCTGCTGCACCTGCCCCACCGCCCGCACCGTCGTGTCGACGATCTCCGCCCGCACCCGCTCGTACAGCTTCCGGTACGACTCCTCGTCCCACGCCGGCCCACCGAAGTCACCGATGAGTTTGTCGGCCGCCGCCAGCGCGCAGTCGTCGAACAGAGCCTGGATCGAACCGTGCGGATTCGCGGACAGCGCGAGCTTCTGCGCGTTGGTGAGCTTTTCGGAAGCGAACTTCGCCGGATTGACCGGGATGTTGCGCACGATCAGCCGTCGCGTGCCCTTCCACATCGCCTCCGCCTGCTCGGCCTCCGTGTCGAAGAGCCGCACGGAGACCGTGTCGCCGTCGTCGACCAGCGCCGGGTACGCCTTTACCGGCTGACCCGCCCGACGCGTCTCGAAGACCCGCGTGAGCGTGCCGATCGACCAGTCGGTGAGGCCCTTGCGTTCCAGGGACTCGCCGCCCTCGCGCTCGGCCGTCGCCGCAGCCGCCTGCGAGATCGCCTGCCGTGCCTTCGGCTTCAACCGGAGCTTCAACGCCTCCAGGTCCTTGTCCTCGGCCAGCTTCCGGCGCCGCTCGTCCACGATCCGGAAGGTGATGAGGAGATGGTCCGGGACCTTCGACCAGTCGAAGTCGTCGGCCGTGAAGGGGACCCCGACCATACGCTTCAACTCGCGGGCCATGGTGGTGGTGAGGGGTTCCTGGAGGGGGACGGCTGTGGCCAGGAAGCGCTGCGCGAAGTTCGGCGCCGGCACGTAGTTGCGGCGGATCGGCTTCGGGAGGGAACGGATCAGCTCCGTCACGACCTCCTCCCGCAGGCCCGGGATCTGCCAGTCGAAGCCCTCGTCCGTGACCTGGTTGAGAACGTGCAGCGGAATGTGGACCGTGACACCGTCCGCGTCCGCACCCGGCTCGAACTGGTACGTCACCCGGAACTTGAGCGGACCCTGCCGCCACGAGTCCGGATAGTCGTCCTTGCTGATGTCGCCCGCACGCTCGTTGATGAGCATCGAGCGCTCGAAGTCCAGCAGTTCGGGCTCTCTGCCTTCTTCGGTCCGCTTCTGCTTCCACCAGGAGTCGAAGTGGGCTCCGGACACCACGTGTCCGGGCACCCGCTGGTCGTAGAAGTCGTAGAGCGTCTCGTCGTCGACCAGGATGTCCCGGCGCCGGGCGCGATGCTCCAACTCCTCCACCTCGGTGAGGAGTCTGCGGTTGTCCGCGAAGAACTTGTGGTGCGTGCGCCAGTCGCCCTCGACCAGCGCGTTGCGGATGAACAGCTCGCGCGACGCCTCCGGGTCGATCCGGCCGTAGTTCACCTTCCGCTGCGCGATGATCGGGACGCCGTAGAGCGTGACCTTCTCGAAGGCCATCACCGCCGCCTGGTCCTTCTCCCAATGCGGTTCGCTGTACGTCCGCTTGAGGAGATGGCCGGCGAGCGGCTCGACCCACTCCGGCTCGATCTTCGCGTTGACACGCGCCCAGAGGCGCGAAGTCTCCACCAGCTCCGCCGACATGACGAAACGCGGCGTCTTCTTGAACAGCGCCGAACCCGGGAAGATCGCGAACTTGGCACTGCGGGCGCCCAGATACTCGTTCTTCGCGCCGTCCTTCACGTCCTTCATGCCGATGTGCGACAGCAGGCCCGCGAGGAGGGACACGTGGACGCTCTGCTCGGACGCGTCCTCCTCGTTGAAGTGGATGCCCATCTGCTTGGCCACCGTGCGGAGTTGGCTGTAGATGTCCTGCCACTCACGGATGCGGAGAAAGTTCAGGTACTCCTGCTTGCACATCCGCCGGAAGGCCGACGAACCCCGCTCCTTCTGCTGCTCGCGGATGTACCGCCACATGTTCAGGAACGCGAGGAAGTCACTCGTCTCGTCCCGGAAACGGGCGTGCTGCTGATCGGCCTGCGTCTGCTTCTCGGCGGGGCGCTCGCGCGGATCCTGGATGGAGAGCGCGGCGGCGATCACCATGACCTCGCGGACACAGCCGTTCTTGTCGGCCTCAAGGACCATGCGGGCCAGGCGCGGGTCGACCGGGAGCTGGGCCAGCTTGCGGCCCGTCTGCGTGAGCCGCTTGCGCGGGTCCTTCTCGCCCGGGTCCAACGCGCCCAGTTCCTGGAGGAGTTGGACACCGTCGCGGATGTTGCGGTGGTCCGGCGGGTCGATGAACGGGAACTTCTCGATCTCGCCGAGCCCGGCCGCGGTCATCTGCAGGATGACGGAGGCGAGGTTCGTCCGCAGGATCTCGGCATCCGTGAACTCCGGGCGGGCGAGGAAGTCGTCCTCGGAGTAGAGGCGGATGCAGATACCGTCCGACGTACGGCCACAACGACCCTTGCGCTGGTTGGCACTTGCCTGGCTGACCGCCTCGATGGGCAGCCGCTGCACCTTCGTACGGTGGCTGTAGCGGCTGATACGGGCGAAGCCCGGGTCGATCACGTACTTGATGCCCGGGACCGTGAGGGACGTCTCGGCGACGTTCGTCGCCAGAACGATCCTTCGGCCCGTGTGCTGCTGGAACACACGATGCTGCTCGGCGTGCGAGAGCCGGGCGTAGAGGGGCAGGACTTCCGTGAACCGGTAGTTCTTCTTCACCAGCGCGTCGGCGGTGTCGCGGATCTCCCGCTCCCCGGAGAGGAAGACGAGGATGTCGCCCTTGCCCTCGCCCTGAAGCTCCTCCACGGCGTCACAGATCGCGGTGATCTGGTCGCGGTCGGAGTCCTCGGAGTCGTCTTCGAGGAGCGGGCGGTAACGGACCTCCACCGGATACGTCCGACCGCTCACCTCGATGACCGGGGCCTCGCCGAAGTGCCGCGAGAAACGCTCCGGGTCGATCGTCGCCGAGGTGATGACGACTTTCAGGTCCGGCCGCTTGGGGAGCAACTGGGCCAGGTAACCGAGCAGGAAGTCGATGTTGAGGGACCGCTCGTGCGCCTCGTCGATGATGATCGTGTCGTAGGCGCGCAGTTCGCGGTCGGTCTGGATCTCGGCGAGCAGGATGCCGTCCGTCATCAGCTTGATGAACGTCGACTCCTGGTTCACCTGGTCGGTGAAACGGACCTTCCAGCCGACGGCCTCACCGAGCGGGGTGTCCATCTCCTCCGCCACGCGCTCGGCCACGGTCCGGGCGGCGATACGACGGGGCTGGGTGTGCCCGATCATGCCGCGGACACCACGACCGAGTTCGAGACAGATCTTCGGGATCTGTGTCGTCTTGCCGGAACCGGTCTCACCGGCCACGATCACCACCTGGTGATCACGGATCGCGGCCGCGATGTCGGCCTTCTTCTGGCTGACCGGCAACTGCTCGGGATACGAGATCGCGGGGATACGACGGCGCCGCTCGGCCATCCGCTCCTCACCACGGGCCACCTCGGCCTCGATCTCGGCGAGAACGGCGGCACGGGCCTCCGGCTTGCGGATTCTGCGCGCGCCTTCGAGCCTGCGCCCGAGCCGGTGCGCGTCGCGCAGGGTCAGCTCGGTCAGGCGGGGGGCGAGGTCGCCGAGGGCCGGGGTACCGGGGCCGGTAGTACCGGAAGCGGACGAGCCGGGCGCGGAGGCGGGGTGCGTAGACATACGCCGTCCAGGATCTCACCTTGGCGAAATTCCTGGCGAATGAATTGGCGGGGGCGGCTCGGCAGGGTCGTGCGGGTGAGTCAGGGTGCCGTTGTCGGAGCAGTGGGCGAGAGGATGCCTGCCGTCCCCGAGGGCTCCGCCCCCGGACCCCCGTCGGCCTGAACGGCCTCGCCCTCAAGCGCCGTACGGGCTGATTGTTGCCGCTCGGCGTCCTGCTGGCGGCCCGCTTCCTTGGACATCGACTGGGCCGTGTTCGAAACGGCCTTGATGCCCAGGTATGCCGTCGTCAGTCCCGCCATCGCGGTGAACGCTGAGGTCAGGACGCCCACGATCACCGCGCGGTCGCCGTTCAGCTGCCATACGCCGAAGACGGCCACCGCCGTGATCGCGATGTTGCTGCCGACCACCGCGAGCAGTCCGTACCGCGCCCGTATCTTCTCCAGGTCGATGTCCTGGCCCATCGCGCCCCACCCTGTGTAGTCCGGGTTACGACGAAAGCCCCGTCCCGGTGGGACAGGGCTTTCGACCCGGTGGCTGGGGCCGGGGTCGAACCGGCGACCTATCGCTTTTCAGGCGATCGCTCGTACCAACTGAGCTACCCAGCCACGAGGCTTCCGGGGAAACCTCAGCGGTCCTGACGGGATTTGAACCCGCGGCCTCCACCTTGACAGGGTGGCGAGCACTCCAAACTGCTCCACAGGACCCAGCTGTTGCGTGCGGACTGGCTGAGCCAGTGTCGCACACGGTGTTGCGTGCCCCCAACGGGATTCGAACCCGTGCTACCGCCTTGAAAGGGCGGCGTCCTAGGCCGCTAGACGATGAGGGCTATCGGCCCGCCTGGGCGCTTCTCAGCGCGTCGGGGACGTGAGAAGCATATGGGATGGCGGGAGGTATCGCCAAAACGGTTTACGGGGTCCTCGACGCCGCACTCGGTGAGGGACTCGGGGACTGGGCTGCGCCCGGCAGGTTCTCCTTCGGGAGGTGGCGGCTGACCTCGGCCGTCGTCAGGCCCAGGCCGCCCAGCCTGATCTCGTCCCAGGCCTGGAGGCGGTGGGTGTCGCGGTCGATGTAGAGGATCGACGCCTCGATCGGGTCGGGGTACTTGCCCTCCACCGCGCGCAGGCCGCTGCCGCCGGTCGAGCCCTCGATGCGGAGGCGGGTGCCGTGCTTCATGACCTCGGTGCCCTCGTGGTGGAGGTGGCCGGCCAGGACGAGGGGGACTTCGCCGTCGGTCTGGCGTGCCGCCGACGGTTCGTGGACGAGGGCGATGTCGACGGGGGTGCCGGCGGCCCGCTGGTCGCGGAGGGAGGAGGCGAGCTGGTCGCCGGCGAGCTCCTCGGCCGCGTTGCCGCCGGGGGCGACGGAGCGGTCGGGGGTGAACTGGGGGTCGCCGATGCCGGCGAAGCGTACGCCCGCGACCGTTTCCGCGCGGCCCTCGTCGAGGACGTGCACGTTCTTCATGCGCCGCAGATAGCGCTGGGTGACGAGGGAGTCGTGGTTGCCCCTGACCCAGACGTAGGGGGCGCCGAGGTCGGCGATGGGGTCCAGGAAGCCGTTCTCGGCGGCCGTGCCGTGGTCCATGATGTCGCCGGTGTCGACGATGACGTTCACCTGGTACTGCTGCACCAGTGACGCGATGATCTTCCAGCTCGCGGGGTTCAGGTGGATGTCGGAGACGTGGAGGACGCGGATGGTGGTGGGGTCCGGCTGGTAGGCGGGGAGGGTGGAGGTGACGTCGTAGAGCTTGGTCACGTTGGTGACCAGGCGGGCCAACTCCTGCTGGTAGACGTTGAATTCGGTGACGATGCTGCGTGCGTTGCCGACCACGGAGGGGGCGGAGGAGAGCAGCCCGGAGAACTTCGGTTCCAGGATGGATTTGGGGTTCCAGGTCGCGTAGGCGGTCGCTCCGGACGCGGCGAGGAGGGTGAGGGCGAGGCCCCCCGCGGTGAGGGCGCGGCGGGGGCGGCGGTAGACGGCGAGGCCGAGGGTGGTGGCGCCGAGGACGACGGCGGCGCAGGAGCGTACGGCGAGGTCGAGGGTGCCGTGTTCGACGTCGTGGGCGACTTCGTCCTGGAGGCCGGAGATGCGTTCGGGGTGGTCGACGAGGGCCTGGGAGCGTTCGGGGTCGAGTTGGTCGACGTTGACGTCGAGGCGGACGGGGGCGTGGTGGCTGTCGAGGGAGAGGGCGCCCAGCGGCGAGATGTTGATCTTGGTGCCGCCGGTGAGGGAGGGGCGCAGGGTCATGGTGGTGTTCATGGGGCCGACCTGGGCGCGGACGTTGCCGACGACGAGCAGGCCGAGCCAGGCTCCGACGAGGACGACCATGCAGAGGCCGAGGGCGCGGGGCCAGGGGTGGGGCTGGGGGACGAGTCCGAGGGTGGGGCGGGGGCGGCGGGCGCGGTAGTGGTGGGTCAGGGCGCGCTGGGCCCGGCGGAGGCGGTTCAGGGCTGCGACGGGGACGCTGGCCATTGGTCCCGTATGCCCAGGAGTGGGGTCGGGTATGCGGGGCGGTGGGCTCTGGCCGGGATCGTGGGCGGTGGGCTGCGGCCGGGTTCTCGGGAGCGGGGTCAGCCCCAGCCGAGTTCGTGGAGGCGTTCGTCGTCGATGCCGAAGTGGTGGGCGACTTCGTGCACCACGGTGACGGCGACCTCGTGGACGACGTCCTCGGTGGTCGCGCAGTGGCGCAGGGTCGGGCCCATGTAGATGGAGATCCGGTCGGGGAGGACCCCGGCGTACCACTCGCCGCGTTCGGTGAGGGGTGTGCCTTCGTAGAGGCCGAGGAGTTCGGGGTCGGAGGGGTCGGGTTCGTCCTCGACGAAGACGGCCACGTTGTCCATGACCCGCGTCAGTTCGGGCGGAATCCGGTCCAGGGCCTCGCTCACCAGCTCTTCGAACGTCTCGCGTGTCATTTCCAGCACATGCCTATTGTCCGGGACGAACGCGGGTTCGGGGCGGTGACGGGGTCGGCAGGTCGGGGATCAGCGCGGCGACGCGTTCCAGCTGCTCGCGCTGGGTGCGTAGGTTCAGGGCGGCGGGGCGCGTGACGAGGTGGCGGGCGCCCGCGGCGACGTACTGGTGGAGGCGTTGTGCCACCTGCTCCGCGGTGCCTGCGGCGACGGCCTGGATCTTCTCCAGTTCGGGGAGGGGCATGCCGTAGGTGGCTCGGACGTAGTCGTCGAGTGCGGCTCGCGCGGTGCGGGGGTCGTCGTCGATTCGTACGGTGACGAAGAGCGCCGGGGTGATGGCCTCCGGGCTGCGGTCCGCCGCTTTCGCCGCCTCGTGGATGTCGTGCAGGCCCCTCGTGTAGTGGGCGGGGTCGGGCGGGTAGGGGAGCCAGCCGTCGTAGAGGCGGCCGGTGCGGGCCAGGGCGGTGGGGGTGGCGCCGGCGAGCCAGACGGGTGGGCCGGTGGGGCGGGTGGGGCGCAGGGCGGGCGGGAGGTCGGTGAAGTGGTGGAACTCGCCGTGGAAGCTGTCGGCGCCCTGCCAAAGGGCCCGCCAGAGCCGGACCGTCTCGTCGAGGCGGGCGAAGCGGCGGGGCCAGGGGACTTCGGAGAGGTCGTAGAGGGGGCGTCCGAAGCGGCCGGGGAAGCCGGCGCCGACGGCGAGGGTGAGGCGGCCGTGGGAGAGGAGGTCGATGGAGGCGAGGGTCTGCGCGGTCTGGACGGGGCGGCGCAGGAACGGGAGCAGGGCGCCGGTGCCGAGGGTGGCTGTCTCGGTGGTGGGGGCGAGGGCGGCGAGCAGGGTGAGGGCTTCGATGCGGGGGGTGATGAGGGAGTCGTTGACGAAGAGGGAGGTGAAGCCGAGGTGTTCGGCGGTGCGGCCGAGGGCGATGAGGTCGCGCGGGTCGTCGTCCTTGGCCCATTGGGCGGTTCCGGTGGGGAGCAGTACGCCGATGTCGAGGGGCTTGTTCATGGGCCCGATGGTCGTCGGCTGCGGGTATGGCCTCAATTCCCTGCACGGAATGGCCGGTTGGGGCGGGGCGTCGTAGAACTGGGGCGTGGACTTTTCCCAGGTGCTGCGTGAGCGTCGTACGAGTCGTCGGCTGAGCCAGCTGGAGGTGGCGTCGCGGGCCGGTACCACTCAGCGGCATGTCAGTTTCATCGAGTCGGGGCGGTCGGTGCCGGGGCGGAACATGGTCGTGCGGCTCGCCGAGTCGCTCGAACTGCCGTTGCGGGAGCGGAACGAGCTGTTGTTGGCGGCCGGGTTCGCGCCGGTGTACGCGGAGAGTTCGTTGGCGGGGCCGGTGCTGGCTCCGGTGCGGACGGCGATCGGGCACATCCTGCGCGGGCATCTGCCGTATCCGGCAGTCGTGGTGGACCGGGAGGGCCGACTGGTCGACGCCAACAGCGCGTTCGGGGTGATCACGGAGGGCGCGGCGGCGGAGCTGGTGGGGCCGGGGGCGAATGTGTACCGGCTGGCGTTGCATCCGGACGGGGTGGCGCCGCGGATCCTCAACCTGGCCGAGTGGGCACGGCACATCGTGGCGCGGCTGGGCGGGTTGCCGGAGTTGCGGGCCGAGTTGGCCGGCTATGTGCCGGAACTGGGTTCGTCGGAGGGGCAGTTGGGGTTCGCGGTGCCGTTGCGGCTGCGGTCGGCGTACGGGGAGTTGCGGCTGATGACGACGGTGACGACGTTCGCGACGGCGGTGGATGTGACCCTGGCGGAGCTGAAGTTGGAGGCGTTCCTGCCGGCGGACGCGGCGACGGCGGAGGCGTTGGCCGCTGCCGCCAGGCCGGCTGGGGATCAGGCTCCGGGGAACATGTAGTCGGTATGGATGCGGCCGTCGGTGTCGAGTGAGAGCAACTCCAGTCCGCCGCCGACCACTTCGCCGTCGGCGACGGTGATCGTGTCCCAGTGGAAGCGGACCAGGTCGTCGAGGCGTACGGCGTCGGTGCGCGCCCGGAAGGTGAACTCGCCGTTCTCGACGAAGCGTTGGTAGCTGCGGGTGACGCGGGTCTCGATGGCGTCGTATCCCTGGGCCCGCAGGGTGGGGTGGTCGAAGCCGAGGTCGGCGGAGAGTTCGCGGATCTCGGCGGGCGGC
Organism: Streptomyces sp. NPDC050549; assembly: GCF_040655035.1. Taxonomy (NCBI): domain Bacteria; kingdom Bacillati; phylum Actinomycetota; class Actinomycetes; order Kitasatosporales; family Streptomycetaceae; genus Streptomyces; species Streptomyces sp. NPDC050549. The sequence goes on along the minus strand of NZ_JBFAJD010000010.1, from coordinate 53,767 downwards.
TGGAGGACGTGGGTGGCGTCCTCGGCCCAGAGGCTCTCGATCGCCGTCCGGCGGCGGGCGGGGTCGGGTTCCGTCCACTGGGCGATGTAGCGGGCGGCGAGGTCTTGGGGGTCGGTCATCCGTGGCTCCTTGGGGCGCTGCGGTCGCTTCGGGGCCGATCGTGCTGCGGGCGGGTTCGGGGGGCAATTCCCGGCCAGGAATGGGCGACGGCGGTGGGGCGCGTGTCTTCCGGTGGGCGGCGGGAGTTGAGAGGGCGACTCCTTTTTCCGCCCTCGGAGGTGGCCCCGTGCGCCCCATGTACGTACCCGTCCGTCTGGCCGCAGCGGTCGCCGTCGTCGCCGCTGCCGCCGGCTGTATGAGCGTGGGCGACGACGCGGGCGGCGGTGCCAAGCCCTCGCACTCGGCCGGGCGGCACGCCGGTGAGGTGCCCGACGGCGGTTCGGGGGCGCCGGGGGGCGGGCTCGGGTACGGCGGGTCGGCGGGGGACGGGAAGCGCGGGCACGGGAAGCCCAAGCCCGGTGAGTCGGCGTCGGGTTCGGCCTCGCCGTCGGCGCCGGGCGCGGTGAGCCCGTCCGCGTCCGCCCCGCCGAGACCGGGTACGAGCGCCAAGCCGGGCGCGCCGACCACGGCCGCGCCGCAGCCGACCCCGTCGCGGACACCGCCGCCCCCGGACCCGACGCCGAGCCAGCAGCAGCCGTCCCCGGACCCGACCGTCGCGGAGCCCTCGTCCTCGGCGCACGAGGACCCGGCTCCGCAGCTGGTGGACCGTGAGCCGGCGCCGGCGGCCGGGTCACCGGCCTAGGCCCTGTCGTCAAATTCCCGTCTGCCTCGCGACGCCATGCACGCTCCCCCACTGCCTAAAGGGCGTGGGAGGTGCCCCCACTCGCCGCACCGGGCGCAGACCCAGGTACGTCCAGTACGAGGGTCCACGCCCGGCACGGCGAGAGCACGCACCCGACGCCGCGAGGCCGCCCTCCGGGCGGCGACGGGAATTTGACGACAGGGCCTAGGGGCGGGTGTGACGCACGTCAAGGAGAGCTGGTTTGCGTTGGGGGGTGGTAGGTGCGTAAGGTGGTAGATCGTTTGATCCCATTGCCCGGCGCCACTGTAGAGCGCGCCGTGTGGCGCGTACTCTCCCTTGCCGTGGCGGACCGCATTGAGGCGGTCGATAGCGAATCACGGAGTTGACGGGCGCGTGCCGACGGAGACTCCGGAAGGTTTCGCATTCGCATGTCCATTTCCAGTACTGATCACGTCGTCATGCCCGAGAACGAGGGCACCGAGACGGCCGTAGACGCTGCCGCGGAGGCTCCCGAGGTGACGTTCGCGTCCCTCGGTCTCCCCGAGGGCATCGTGCGCAAGCTCGCGCAGAACGGCGTGACAGCCCCCTTCCCGATCCAGGCGGCGACCATCCCGGACGCCCTGGCCGGCAAGGACATCCTCGGCCGTGGCCGCACCGGCTCCGGCAAGACCCTCTCGTTCGGTCTGCCGCTGCTGGCGACGCTGTCCGGCGGCCGCACCGAGCGCAAGCGCCCCCGCGGCATCATCCTCACCCCGACCCGCGAGCTGGCGATGCAGGTCGCCGACGCGCTCCAGCCCTACGGCGACGTCCTCGGCCTGAAGATGAAGGTCGTCTGCGGCGGCACGTCCATGGGCAACCAGATCTACGCCCTTGAGCGCGGCGTCGACGTCCTCGTCGCCACGCCGGGCCGCCTCCGGGACATCATCAACCGCGGCGCCTGCTCCCTGGAGGACGTGCAGATCGCGGTCCTCGACGAGGCCGACCAGATGTCCGACCTGGGCTTCCTGCCCGAGGTCACCGAGCTGCTCGACCAGATCCCGGCCGGCGGCCAGCGCATGCTGTTCTCGGCGACCATGGAGAACGAGATCTCCACGCTGGTCAAGCGCTACCTCAAGGACGAGGTCACGCACGAGGTCGACAGCGCGCAGGGCAACGTCACGACGATGTCCCACCACATCCTCATCGTGAAGCCCAAGGACAAGGCGCCGGTCACCGCCGCGATCGCCTCCCGCAAGGGCCGCACGATCATCTTCGTCCGCACCCAGCTGGGCGCCGACCGCATCGCCGAGCAACTGCGCGAGTCCGGCGTGAAGGCCGACGCGCTGCACGGCGGCATGACGCAGGGCGCCCGCACGCGGACGCTGGCGGACTTCAAGGAGGGCTACGTCAACGCGCTCGTCGCGACCGACGTCGCCGCCCGCGGTATCCACGTCGACGGCATCGACCTGGTCCTGAACGTGGACCCGGCCGGCGACCACAAGGACTACCTGCACCGCGCGGGCCGCACCGCGCGTGCCGGCCGTACGGGCACCGTCGTCTCCCTCTCCCTGCCGCACCAGCGCCGCCAGATCTTCCGGCTGATGGAGGACGCGGGCGTCGACGCCGGCCGTCACATCATCAACTCCGGTACGGCCTTCGAGCCCGAGGTCGCCGAGATCACCGGCGCCCGTTCGATGACCGAGGTCCAGGCCCAGTCGGCGGGCGACGCCGCGCAGCAGGCCGAGCGCGAGGTCATTCAGCTCACCAAGGAGCTGGAGAGGGCCACCCGCCGTGCCGCCGAACTCCGTGAGGAGTCCGACCGGTTGGTCGCCCGCGCCGCGCGCGAGCGGGGCGAGGACCCGGAGGTCGCGGTGGCCGAGGCCGCCGCGGCCGTCGTCGAGGCGGCGGCCGCCGAGCCGGTCGCCGAGGCGCCGGTGCGCGAGGAGTCGTCGTACGACCGTCCGCGCCAGCAGCGCGACGAGCGGGGCAACTATGAGCGCCGTGACCGTCGTGACGACCGTCCGTCGGGTGGTTTCCGTCGTGACGACCGTGGCGGCAACGACCGCAGTGGCCGTTCTTTCGAGCGTCGTGACGAGCGCCCCTCCGGTGGGTTCCGCCGCGACGACCGTGGCGGCAACGACCGCGGTGGTGACCGTGGCGGTCGTTCTTTCGACCGTCGTGACGAGCGCCCCTCGGGTGGTTTCCGTCGGGACGACCGTCCCTCGGGCGGCGACCGCGGTGGCCGTTCTTTCGACCGTCGTGACGAGCGCCCCTCGGGTGGTTTCCGTCGGGACGACCGCCCCTCGGGCGGCGACCGCGGTGGCCGTTCCTTCGAGCGTCGTGACGACCGTCCGTCCGGTGGTTTCCGTCGGGACGACCGCCCCTCGGGCGGCGACCGGGGCGGCTTCCGTCGCGACGACCGTCCCGCGACCGGTCACCGGGGCAGCGACCGTCCCTTCAACCGCGACCGCCAGGGCGACCGCCCGGGCTTCCGCACCGGCGGCCACGACCGTCCGTCCGGCCACCGGGGCACGACCGGCACGGGTACCGGCACCGGAACCTTCGGCCGCCGCGACGACAAGCCGCGCTGGAAGCGCAACGGCTGAGGTCGTGCGACCTGAAGCCGGCTGACGTGAGCTGACGTAGTGGAGTGGCCCCCACCCGGAGATCGGGTGGGGGCCACTTCGCTCTGTGCGGGGATGTTTTTTGGCCACTTCGAGTCCTTATCGAGTCCTTAAGTGATGCATGTCACGTCCCCGCCGGGGGAATCGCTGGGGGCATGACAGATGACGCCATAGCGAGTGGGCTGTCAAAGGGAGATGCCCCCGGTCTCTCCGACGAGGAACGGCTTGCCCAGCTCGGCTACACGCAGGTTCTCGCCCGCCGCATGTCGGCGTTCTCCAACTACGCGGTCTCCTTCACGATCATCTCGGTCCTGTCGGGCTGCCTGACGCTTTACCTCTTCGGCATGAACACGGGCGGCCCTGCCGTGATCACCTGGGGCTGGGTGGCCGTAGGCCTGATGACGCTGTTCGTCGGCCTGTCGATGGCCGAGATCTGCTCGGCCTACCCCACGTCGGCGGGCCTCTACTTCTGGGCCCACCGCCTGGCGCCCCCGCGCAGCGCGGCGGCCTGGGCATGGTTCACGGGCTGGTTCAACGTCCTCGGCCAGGTCGCGGTGACCGCGGGCATCGACTTCGGCGCCGCGTCCTTCCTGGGCGCGTACCTGAACCTCCAGTTCGACTTCAAGGTGACACCGGGCAGGACGGTGCTCCTGTTCGCGGCCATCCTGATCCTGCACGGCCTGCTGAACACGTTCGGCGTGAAGATCGTCGCGCTTCTCAACGACATCAGCGTGTGGTGGCACGTGGTGGGCGTCGGCGTGATCGTCGGCGCGCTGGCGTTCGTCCCCGACCACCACCAGTCCACGACCTTCGTCTTCACGAAGTTCGTGAACAACACGGGCTGGGGCAGCGGCGTGTACGTCGTCCTGCTGGGCCTGCTGATGGCGCAGTACACCTTCACCGGCTACGACGCCTCCGCCCACATGACGGAGGAGACCCACGACGCGTCGACGGCGGGCCCCAAGGGCATCGTCCGCTCCATCTGGACGTCGTGGATAGCGGGCTTCGTGCTGTTGCTGGGCTTCACGTACGCGATCCAGTCCTACAACGCGGAACTGAAGTCGCCCACGGGCGCGCCCCCGGCCCAGATCCTCCTGGACGCGCTGGGAGCGACGAGCGGGAAGCTGCTGCTCCTGGTGGTGATCGGCGCGCAGCTCTTCTGCGGCATGGCGTCGGTGACGGCCAACAGCCGCATGATCTACGCCTTCTCGCGCGACGGCGCCCTGCCGTTCTCCCGCGTCTGGCACACGGTGAGCCCGCGCACCCGGACCCCCGTCGCGGCGGTCTGGCTGGCGGCGGCGGGCGCACTGCTCATGGGCCTGCCGTACCTGATCAACTACACGGCCTACGCGGCGGTGACATCAGTCGCCGTCATCGGCCTCTACATCGCCTACGTCATCCCGACCCTGCTGCGGCTCGCGAAAGGCGACGACTTCCAGCGCGGACCGTGGCACCTGGGCCGTTGGTCGCGGCCGATCGGTTTGGTGTCGGTGATCTGGGTGGCCGTGATCACGATCCTCTTCATGCTGCCCCAGGTCTCCCCGGTCACCTGGGAGTCCTTCAACTACGCACCGGTCGCGGTCCTGGTCGTACTGGGCTTCGCGGCGGCCTGGTGGGCGGCATCGGCCCGGCACTGGTTCCTGAACCCGGAACACGTGCGCACGAGGGCGCGGGAGGCGGCGCGGGCGGGGGCGCCCGAACCGGTAGATCCGTAACACTCCGGACCCGCCCGCCCGCCTTCCCCCATCCGGCACGGCCGTGTCCCCGATACCCGATCGGAGACACGGCCACGTCCCGCTATGCTCGGGGAGGCAACATCGCCTGGGCCCTTAGCTCAATTGGCAGAGCAGTGGACTTTTAATCCATTGGTTGTGGGTTCGAGTCCCACAGGGCCTACCGGTGGTGGGCGGGGGTCGTGGCCTCTGGCCTGCTGTGCAGCGTCCGTTTCGGCTTCGGTCGGGGCGGGCGCTGCTTTGGGTTCGGGGGCTCGGGCGGGCAGCTCCAGCACTTCCTCCCAGCGGTAGCGGTCCGCTCCGCCGTCGGCCTTCGGCCGGTGAGGGGTGGGTGGTCCGCGCCTGGACCGGTGAGCAGGGTCTTGGTGTTCGGTGATCCTGGTCCAGAGCCCGCCTGCCTGGATCTTCGTCACCGGATACCCGTCACGCCCGCTACAGCACGCACTTCGAGTGGTTGCCAGCGCTCGACGCGGCGGGCGAACTGCTGCGCGCGCCGACCGGCGGCCGGCGTGCCGAGGAACGGACCGTGTTCGTCGGCGACAGGGGCCGGGACATGAAGGCGGTCGTACGGGACTGGGTCACCCCCGTGGCGCGGCTGTCGGACGGGATGCCTCGCGGACCCAGAGGCCACGGGCGCCCAGGGTGCACCAGGGTCCCGCCGACCTCCTCGGACACTTGGACATCTGCGTCTTCGCCGACCGGGAGCAGCGGCTGCGCACCGGCGCGGTCAGCTGGTGGTGAGCATGCCTGCGCGGAGTTTGGCGAGGGTGCGGCTGAGCAGGCGGGAGACGTGCATCTGGGAGACGCCGAGGTGTTCGCCGATCTGGGACTGGGTGAGTTCGTCGACGAACCGCATGTGGATGATGCGCCGTTCGCGGTCGTCGAGTTCGGCGATCAGGGGGGCCAGGGCGTTGAAGTCCTCGACGAGTTCGAGGGCGCCGTCGTCGAGGCCGATGAAGTCGGCCAGCGCGGTCTCGCCGTCGTCGCTGGAGCCGATGGCGGCGTCGAGGGAGGTGGAGTTGTAGCCGTTGGAGGCGAGACGTGCTTCGTTGACCTCTTCCTCGCTGAGGCACATCAGCTGGGAGAGTTCCTTGACGGTGGGCGTGCGGCCGAGCCGGCTGCGGAGCTCTTCGGTGGCTTTGGCGAGCTGGACGCGGGCTTCCTGGAGGCGTCGGGGGACGTGGACGGCCCAGGAGGTGTCGCGGAAGAAGCGCTTGATCTCGCCGGTGATGTAGGGGATGGCGAAGGAGGTGAACTCGACTTCGCGGGTGAGTTCGAACCGGTCGATGGCCTTGATCAGCCCGATCGTGCCGACCTGGACGATGTCCTCCATCTCGTCCTGGCTGCGGCTGCGGAACCGCCCAGCCGCGTACCGGACGAGCGTGATGTTCATTTCGATGAGGGTGTTGCGCGCGTACTGGTACTCGTGCGTGCCCTCTTCGAGGACGGCGAGCTGGTCGAGGAACAGCCTGGTCAGCTGACGGGCGTCCTTGGGGGCGACCTGCGAAGGGTCAGCGATCTCCGGCAGCACCCGGGTCTGTGCGTCTGCCGTCTTCGTCACCGTCATGTCAGGCCCCTCCCACGTGATCCGGACTCGGTACCGCCAGTTCGTTGTCTGGCGACAATGATTGGCCTACCCGGGTTCGTGGAATGCATGCCAGGTGATTTCGGAGCGGGTCCGCCGACTGCCGTCGGACCGGGTGCTCCGGCCGCCCGGGTCGCGTCCCTGACGCTCCCTCGTGGATGTGGACTTCGGTGCTGCCGTCGCCCGGACTGCAGAAGTGGGGCCGGCCGGAGTGTCTCCGGCCGGCCCCACTTCCGGGCTGCTGTGAGGTCAGACGACTCGCTGGGTCTGGTAGTAGTCGGCGACCTGCTCGTGGTAGCCGGCGTCGCCGACGTGCTCGTCCTTGTCGAACTCGGGGGACTCCCTGATCTGGTCCCTCGTGAGACCGACGTAGATCTTGCGCTCGGCCTGGTCGACCGTCTTCACGGTTCCGGCGGGCAGCAGGACGTGCTTGCCGAAGATCCACACACCGGTGTCGACGACGAGGTAGGAGGAGTTGACGTCGTCCGAGTGCTTGTCGACCTTGCCGATGCCACCGTCGGTGGCCTCGACCTTGTATCCGATCAGGTCCGTGCCTGTGGTGTGGCCGGTGGTCGGCTGGTAGCCCCAGATGTTGTCACTCATGGAGAACGGCTCCCTCATCGAGATTGTTTGTTGCTCTCGCATTTGAACTACGAAGTCGGGCAGGCGTCATCGAATTCGGTGACACCTCTTGGATGTCTCTTCGATGCCTCTTGAGATCTTCAGAAATCCGAATGCCCCGGCCGGCTGGTCCCACACATTCATATCGGGAAGAAATGGGAACGGAACAGGGGTGGGCCCGACACATCGGTGTCGGGCCCACCCCTGTCGGGTCTCAGGACGTGATGGGTGTCCGCCTACCAGCGGTACCAGCGGCCACGCTTGCCACCGCTTGCCGCAGGGCGGATCACGAAGCCGAGAACCCACACGATCAGCACGATGACGGCTATCCACCACAGGGCCTTGAGTGCGAAGCCGGCACCGAAGAGGATCAGGGCAAGCAGAAGAACAAGAAGAATAGGAACCATTGTTATCGACCTCCGGCCCTTCGTGTGCCCTGTGGAGCGATCTTCACTCCTGCGGATTTTATGTGTTCCTTGGGCGGCCCCGAAGCTGCTGGGATTCCGTTCGGCAATCGCCCGGTTTGAAGGTGGGACTCGTGCTGTCCGGCGTCCGCGACGCTCCACCGGCAGGCAATACGCGTGGCGTGCGTGACGAGTTCGGCTGCGGCTGGTCGAAGGCTTGCGCCGGTGGGGGCCGTGCCCGGGGGCGGTCACGCCGGTCGAGAGGAGCCGTGGGTGCGCAGCCTCACGCGGCGTCACTGGGGGTCGGCTTCCGCAACCCGCACCGTTTCCACGTGTCGGCGTTGCCGGGCGAGGAGGGCGCTTACGGTTTTGCCGCCGGCTGCCTGGCGGGTGACGGTGGTGGCGTCCGGGTGTGCGGTCAGGTCCCGGGTGTTTTCGCGTGTGTGGGCTACGGGTGCCGCGGAGCGGGCGGTTGCGACGTTGACGCTCATGGTGTTCATCGGGTCTCCCCGGTCTCTGGATCGTCGATGTCCGGTTCTGCCTGCCGTGTCTCGTTCCTCCCCGGCCTGTGACCCGTCCTGCGCCGGTCGCTGTTCGAGGTTGATTGCCTGTCTGTCGAACGCGCGGAAATCTGTGTTTGTCGGAGTAGACATTGGGGTGGGGGCGTGATTATGGTTCTCTCGTAGCCCAGAGAGACAGCAGGGCCTGGCAGACACGAACTGCCGGGCAGAGCAGTATCCGCAGGTGCAGTTCGCAGGACGGTGCGGTGGTGGAGTCGCGAAGCCAGAGCGGTTGCAGGACGGCGACGCGGCTGGCGACCGGACCGGGTGGCCCGCAGTGATCAGGGGCTGCCGTGAGCAGGACCGCAGTGCGCAGTACCCCGCTTGTCAGCAGTTGATCCCAGAGGGAAGAACGGAGGAAGCGAGCGCCATCAGGATCGCCCGGGCCGGATCTTGAACCCGGGTACCGCAGGACATCGATAGTGAGGTGGTCTCCGGTCAAGCAGTCGCGATCCCAGCAGCCCCGGCAGCATGCCGGTCGGGTCTGCGGAAACAGAAGGCCGGCGCCCTGTCAGGGTCGGCAGATGGTGTAGCAGTTCCTTCGGGGCCTTGGTGCCGTACGGCACCAAGGCCCCTCGACGCGTTCCACAGAGAGGTGCAAATGGCAACAGAGAGGTGCAAATGACAGCAGACGACTCGTTCGGCCGTATCGACGACGACGACTACCCCGCCTACACGATGGGCGGAGCCGCCGAGCTGCTCGGCGCCACGCAGGGCTTCCTGCGCGCTCTGGGCGAAGCCCGCCTGATCACTCCGCTCCGCTCCGCCGGCGGCCACCGCCGCTACTCCCGCTACCAGCTGCGCATCGCCGCCCGAGCCCGGGAACTCGTCGACCACGGGACCCCCATCGAGGCCGCCTGCCGCATCATCATCCTCGAAGACCAGCTCGAAGAAGCCAAGCGCATCAACGAAGAACACCGCAAAGCCGCCGACGCGCAGCGCGGGGCGGACGCCTGACCCGCCGGCGGGGAAGCCGACGGCAGGATTCCCCGGGCGGCCTCACACAGCGCTCGGCAGAATGGCGGCCTGTCCCGCCCGGCAGTACGAGCCGCCGGGCTCCGGCGATGTCGTCGGCCGAGCCCTGTCACGTTCCGACCGGCCGTCCGCGCGGCGGCCGACTCGCAACTCGCGCGGCCTTCTCCGCATCCCGCATCCCACATCCCTGACCGCTGAACCCGGGTACAGTGCCGTCCGCCGCCCGCCCCGCAGGTCCAGGAACGGGACGGGTCGGCGTGCGCATCGAGGCCGATGGACGGGTCAGAGGAAGCGCCGTATCGGCAGGACGGCCGTCTCCCTGACGCGTTGGAGCAGCGCGCGTCGCTTCCACCGTCCGGCACTGATGAGTTCGCTGTGCTCAAGGTCTTCCGTGAAGTGCCGGTCCAGCGTCGCGGTGAACGTGGGGTCCAGCACGGCGAGCATGACCTCTTCGTCGTGGTCGAGGGAGCGACGGTTGAAGTTCGTCGAGCCGATGAGTGCCGTGGCCCTGTCGACGGTGACGACCTTGGTGTGGAGCATGGTCGGCTGGTAGTGGTAGATCTTCACCCCGCATGCGGTGAGCTCCTCGTAGTAGCGCTGGCCCGCGAGTTGGCAGACCCGCTTGTCGGTGTACGGGCCCGGCAGCAGGATCTCCACCTCGACCCCTCGGCGGGCCGCGGCGCACAGCAGCCCGATGAAGTACGCGTCGGGTGCGAAGTAGGCGGTGGCCAGCCGGAGCCTCTCCTCCGCCGTCTCGATCATCACGCGGAACAGGGTCTGCATGTCCTGCCAGCCGAAACTGGCCGAACCCCGCACCACCTGCACCACGGCATCGCCCCGGGGGACGTGGTCGGTGAACCGGTCCCGGTCGTCGAAGAGTTCGTCATGGCACTCGGCCCAGTTCTGGGCGAAGGCGGCGGCCAGCCCGTCCACGGCGGGTCCGCGCACCTGGACGTGGGTGTCGCGCCATTCCTCCGGGCCGCGCGCGTCGCCGCACCATTCCTCGGCGATGCCGACGCCGCCGGTGAAGGCCGTCTCCTCGTCGACGACAAGCACCTTGCGGTGACAGCGATGGTTCTGCTTCAACGGAGACAGATACAGCGGCTTGCGGAACCAGGCCACCTGCACCCCGGCCCGCTCCATCGCCTCCAACTGGTCCTTCTCGATGAGCCGGCTCCCGAAGCCGTCCAGCAGCAGCCGTACTCGCACTCCTTCGCGCGCCCGCTCCGCGAGCGCGTCGGCGAACTGCCGGGCGATGTCCCCCTTCCAGTACACGAACGTCATCATGTCCACGGTGTGGCGGGCGGAACGGATCCCGCCCAGCATGGCGCCGAAGATCTCGTCCCCGTTGCGCAACGGGAACAGCGCGTTGCCTTCCGTGGCCGCGATCCCTATGAGCCGCTCCAGCCGGCGTCTGGTGCGCCGGGCCCGATCGTCGAGGACGCCACCGACGTCCGCCGCGCCGCCGGGCTCCTCGGAACTGACGGTTCCCGCCGTTTCGGCGGCTGCGGCGGCTGTGTTCTGCGTGTTCGGCATGGCTGCACCTTTCCTGGACACCGAGCCGGGAGACAGAACCCGGATGCCCTCGTACTTCGCGGGCATCCGGAACGGCATGGCTACTGGATCGGCAACGGCACGCGGGCAGGGACAGGCCCACCGTGCGGCGAACAGCAAGACGGTCGCGGCGGCGGCCCGCGCGGGCTTCGTCGCCCGCGGGGTCATCTACGTACTGATCGGCGTCCTCTCCCTGCGGATCGCCTTCTTCGGCGGGGGTGAGCAGGCCGACCGGGGTGGCGCGATCGCCGAGATCGCCCAAAAGCCCTTCGGCACGGTGCTGCTGTGGCTGCTGGGGATCGCTCTGGCCGGGATGTCCCTGTGGCGGCTGTCCGAGGCCGCCTTCGGGCAGGCGGGCCCCGACGGCGACAAACCGGGCAAGAGGGCGATGGCGGCGGGCCGTTTCGTCTTCTACGGATTCGTGTCGTACTCCGTTCTCTCCTACGCGGCCGGGGACAAGGGCAGCGGAAGCGGCAGTTCCGACAAGAACTCCCAGGACGTCACGGCGAAGGCGCTGGACTGGCCCGGCGGGCAGTGGATCGTCGGCATCGCCGGTGCCGCGGTGACCGCTGCCGGCCTGTGGATCGCCGTCCGGGCCCTCCTGCGCAAGTTCGAGAAGCACCTCAAGATGGCGGAGATGTCCCCGAAGACGCGTCAAGTCGTCACCTTCCTGGGCGTGTCCGGCGGCACGGCCCGCGGCATCGTATTCGCCACCGCGGGAGGCTTCGCCATCACCGCGGCCGTCCAGCACAAGCCCGGCAAGGCCAAGGGCATGGACAACACCCTGCGAACATTCGCCGACACCCCGGCGGGCCCCTGGCTGCTGACGGTCATAGCGATCGGCCTCATCGCCTTCGGGGTCTTCTCCTGGGCCAACGCACGCTGGCGCAAGATCTGACAGCAACAGAACACAGCCCGCACCGGGCGAGGGCGGCTGCGACGGCTTCGCCTACCTCGCCCGCGGCGTCCTCTCCAATCCGAGCGCCCTCGGCGAGGCAGCCGCCCGTTTCAAGTCGGCCGACGCGAGCACGTCCTGAGGGTCGGTGGAAGAAGCCGCCCTCTTCTACGAGGGCAGAAGAACCGACGGACAGACGGACGACGGCATACAGACCCCTGGTCGTCGCTCCACCGGCCGAAGGCCCGATTACGGACTACGAGACGATGAGCGATCATGTTGCGACGAAGGCCCACGCCTGGAAGCCTTCCGCACCGGCCCACCACAGGGGGTTGGCGGCGGTCCAGGCCCTGACGACGCGGCTGCGGGACGAGGTCGTCGGTGGCCTAAACCTCTTCCGCTCCGACGTCGGCCCCTTCGAGCCGGCAGGCACACTCATCGCCCAGGCCCTCGCCTACGCCCACAACCGCCGCCTGTCCGACCTGGCCCGCACCTTCATCGACGGCATCGAACCCCTCAACGGCCTGGTCGTCCGACCATCCGCGACCCATCCGCGACCGAACTCCGACGCACCCCGGTCCGCCGTCATCAGCAGGCCGTGCTGCGGGCGGCCGGTGGCACCGTCGCTCGGTCATCCGGTCATCACCGACTCGCGAACTGACGGCATCCACGGCGGAGTTCGGGAACTCCTTGTGCCACCTGCGGGTTCCGTACGGTGCGAGACGGCGCGGTCAGGCGATCCCGGTGCCGCGCACCAGCAGCAACGCCACGTCCACCGCCGCCACGGCGACCGCCGCCGCGAACGCCGCCCGCTCCCGGCGGCGGCCCAGCACCGTCCCCGCCACCGCCACCAGGCCGGCCACCGCCAGCGCCGCCACACCCCACCTGCCGGGTGGTCCGGCGGGCCCCAGTGCCAGCACCGCGGACGCGGCCACCAGCGGTACCGGCAGCAGCAACCGCGCGCCGTCCGGGCCCAGCCGTTGCGGCCAGCCCCGTACGCCCGTCGCCAGATCCCCGCGGATGTCCGGCAGCACATCGCCCAGATGCGCGCCGACCCCCAGCAACGCCCCGGCGGTGACGACCCACCAGGCCGGCCACGGCTGCCCGGCCAGCCCCAGCGCCACGAACGCCGGGAGTGCGGCGAAACCCACCGCGTACGGTGCCCAGGACCATGCCGTCGCCTTGAGCCGCAGGTCGTACGCCCACGCAGCCGCCACCCCGGCCAGGTGAACGGCGCCCGCCCACAGGCCACATGCGAACGACAGCGGCACGCACAGCGCCAGCGCGGCGTACGCGGCCACCCACACCTCCGTCACACCGACCGTGCCGTCGACGACGGGTTTGCCACGGCGGCCTGCGGCGATGTCCCGGCGCGCGTCGAACGCGTCGTTGCACCAGCCGACGGACAGCTGCCCGGTCAGTACGGCGGCGGCGGTCAGGACACAACGCGCGGCGCCCTGGCCGGCCGTGACGGCGAGCGCGGTCACCAGAGCGGTGACCGCCACGACGGGCCCGGGGTGGCACGATCCGGCCAGGCCGACCACGCGGCCGGCCCAACTCGCCCCGGGGCCGCCGGTCGTCAAGTGCTCGGGAGTGCCCACCCGGCCGATCGTAGGCGCCCCGGGGCCACCCGGCTGGAGCACGCGCGCTCCGGGGCGAACGGCCGGACGGGCGATCCGTGGTGTCGAAGTCCCGGTCCGGGGAACACGTGGGGAGCGACTCACTCCAGTCGCCAACCGGACGGGAACCACATGACGCGGATCGCCGCCGTTCACGGTGCCCTCGCACCACACCGTCGCAGCCAGCCCGAGATCACCGACATGGTGGCCCGCACCTGCCTGCCGGAGGGCACCGACCGCCGGGTACTGGACCGGCTCCACCGCAGCGCGAAGGTCGGCTCCCGTCACATGACGCTGCCACTCGAACGGTACGGAGAACTCGACGGATTCGGCGCCGCCAACGACGTCTACATCGCCGCCGCCACCGACCTGGGCGCCAAGGCCGTCCGGGACGCACTGCACCTGGCCGGTCTGTCCCCGGGCGACGTGGACCTGCTGGTCTTCACCTCGGTCACCGGTGTCGCCATCCCCTCGATCGACGCCCGCCTGGTCGGCCGCCTCGGACTGCGGCCGGACGTCAGACGGCTCCCCCTGTTCGGCCTGGGCTGTGCCGGAGGCGCCGCCGGCCTGTCCCGTGTGCACGACTACCTGCTGGGCCGGCCCGACGACGTGGCGGTGCTGCTGTCCGTCGAACTGTGCTCGCTCACCTTCCAGCGCGACGACGCCTCCATGGCCAACCTGGTCGCGACCGGACTGTTCGGCGACGGCGCCGCCGCGGTCGTCGCCTGCGGCGCGAACCGTCCGCGCCGCCCGGACGAGACCGCCGGCCCGACGATCGTGGACACCCGCAGCCATCTGTACCCGGACACCGGGCGTGTCATGGGCTGGGACATCAAGGACACCGGCTTCCAGATCGTCCTCGACCCGCAGGTGCCCGATGTCGTACGCCGTTATCTCGCCGACGACGTCGAGGGGTTCCTCGGCGACCACGGGATCAAGCAGAAGGACGTGACCGCCTGGGTCTGCCACCCCGGAGGCCCCAAGGTCCTCGATGCCGTCGCCGAGGCGCTCGACCTGCCCGACGACGCACTCGACGTGACCTGGCGTCACCTGGCCGACGTGGGCAACCTGTCCTCGTCGTCGGTGCTCCACGTACTGCGCGACACCCTGTCCGAACACCGCCCGCCACCGGGCACCCCGGGCGTGCTGCTGGCCATGGGGCCCGGCTTCGCCTGCGAACTGGTGCTGCTGCGCTGGTAGTTCGGCCGCTCGAAGACACGAAGGACACAAGGGACTCAAGGACACATGATCTGGTACGGACTGCTGGTGGCCGCCGTCGCCGCCGAGCGCGTCGCCGAACTCGTCGTCGCCCGCCGCAACGAACGGTGGAGCACCGCCCGCGGCGCGACCGTCGCCGGACAGGGCCACTACCCGGCGATGGTCGCCCTTCACACCGGCCTGCTGGTCGCCTGCCCGGCCGAGGTCTGGCTGGGCGACCGGCCCTTCGTACCCGCCCTGGCCTGGCCGATGCTGGCCGTGCTGGTGGGCGCGCAGGCACTGCGGTGGTGGTGCATCCGCACCCTGGGCCCCCGTTGGAACACCCGGGTGATCGTCGTGCCGGGGCTGCCGCTGGTGACGAGCGGCCCCTACCGGTGGCGGTGGCTGCGGCACCCGAACTACGTGGCGGTCGTCGCCGAGGGCGTGGCGCTGCCGCTCGTCCACACCGCCTGGGTCACCGCGGCCGCGTTCACGGTGCTCAACGCCGCCCTGCTCACCGTCCGCATCCGCTGCGAGAACCAGGCCCTGGCCGCCGCGACCGCCGCCGCGCCCGCGTGATCGACGTCCTGGTGGCCGGCGGCGGACCCGCCGGGCTGGCCGCCGCCGTCCACGCCGCGCTCGCCGGCCTGGAGGCTGTCGTCGTCGAACCCCGGACCACGCCCGTGGACAAGGCCTGCGGAGAAGGAGTCATGCCCGGCGGTGTCGCCGCGCTGCGCGCTCTGGGCGTCGAGGTCGGCGGCCGCGAACTGCGCGGCATCCGCTACGTGGACGGCCCCACCCGCGCCGAAGCGTCCTTCCGCGACGGCAGCGGACTGGGAATCCGCCGTACGACACTGCACTCCGCCCTGCACCGGCGCGCCCTCGACCTCGGCGTGCGCATGCTGCCGGGAAAGGTCGGCGAGGTGCGCCAGGCCGCGGACACGGTCACCGCCGCCGGAACCACGGCCCGCTGGCTGATCGCCGCCGACGGCCTGCACTCCCCGGTGCGCCGTGCGCTGGGCCTGGAACTGCCGGGCCGCCCCCACGGCCGCTACGGACTGCGCCGCCACTACCGCGTCGAACCGTGGACGGACTTCGTCGAGGTCCACTGGTCCCGGCACGGCGAGGCCTACGTCACACCGGTCGACGACGACCTGGTGGGCGTCGCCGTCCTCAGCCGGAACCGCCGCGGCTACGACGAACACCTGGCCGACTTCCCGACCCTCACCGCGTCCCTGCGCGGCCCGACCGCAACGGAGGTACGCGGCGCCGGGCCCCTGCGACAGCGGGTGCGGCGCAGAGTGGCAGGCCGCGTCCTGCTCGTCGGCGACGCCGCGGGCTACCTCGACGCCCTCACCGGCGAGGGCATCGCCCTCGCGCTGGCGACGGCCGGGGCAGCCGTCCGCTGCCTGGCCGCGGACCGCCCGGACGCGTACGAGCGCGCCTGGGCCCGGCTGACCCGACGCCACCGAGTGCTGACCGGAGCCCTGCTGTCCGCGAGCCGCCGTCCTGGCACCGCCCGCCTCATCGTCCCCGCGGCATCCCGGATGCCCCCGCTGTTCTCGGCCGCGGTCCACGCGCTGCAGTAGCGGACCGGCGTCGGCCTGTCGGTACACGACCGGCCCGTTCGAACTCCGGTTGCAGCACGGCCGGTTGACCGCGAGCAGCCGGTCGGCTGTCAGTCGGCCCGTCCCGCCCCGTAGTCGCAACTCCCCTTGGTGTCACGGCGGTCGGAACGATCCGTCCACTCACCAGGAGGGGGCGTCATGGTGGCGCGCAGCGGGAGCCCTCGATGCGCAGTGCGCCGAGTTCCCCGACGCGGGTGAGCGTGGCGCGGACGATCCGCTGAAGGGTGTCCGCGCCGACCGCCTCCGTCCCTCCCCCCGGCGAGAGCCGGGGCCAGTCGTCCGGATCCGCCATGAGGAAGCGCCGCAGGGCGGGGGCCTCCACCGACTGCGGCGGCTCGGACACGATCGTGGGCTCCCTTGCGGGGAGGAGAGGCGAACCGGACATCCGGCCGGCGCCGGTTTCCGTGGTGCGGCGGCCACATCATCACCGCCCGGCCGGGCATACGGCGTGCCCCAACGCCCCGCGGGAGCCGCTCTGTTGTCGTCCCCCGGTCAGCTCGCCGCCGGCTTCGTCGCGCGGACGACGGCCGAGTGCATGCCGTCCGCGACGGGGTGCGTCGGGGTGATGTCGACATCGGTGAAGCCGGCGGCTTCGAGTCCGGTGCGGTACTCGGTGAAGGACAGCGCGCCGGCGATGCAGCCGACGTAGTCGCCGCGTTCCGCGCGCTGTGCGGGGGTGAGGGTGTCGTCGGCGACGATGTCCGAGACGCCGATACGGCCGCCGGGCCGCAGGACGCGGAAGGTCTCGGCGAAGACGGCGGGCTTGTCGACGGACAGGTTGATCACGCAGTTGGAGATGACCACGTCGATCGTGTTCGCGGGCAGGGGGACGGCCTCGATGGTGCCCTTGAGGAACTCCACGTTGGTGGCGCCCGTCCGCTCCGCGTTGCCGATGGCGAGGGCGAGCATCTCCTCGGTCATGTCCAGCCCGTACGCCTTGCCGGTCGGACCGACGCGGCGGGCGGAGAGCAGGACGTCGATGCCGCCGCCGGAACCGAGGTCCAGGACGCGCTCGCCCTCGCGGAGTTCGGCTACGGCGGTGGGGTTGCCGCAGCCGAGGGAGGCGGCGACCGCTTCGGCGGGGAGGGCGTCCCGGTCGGCGGTGGGGTAGAGGGCGGAGCCGAAGCTCTCGTCGATCTCGACCGGCTCGGGTCCGCAGCAGGCCGTGCCGCCCTCGGTGACCTTGAGGGCCGAGGCGGCGTAGCGCTTGCGGACGGTTTCGCGCAGGTCGGTGGAGTGTTCGGTCGTCGTGTCGGCCATGACGTCGCTCCCGGTGGAGTTGGTGGGCCAGCTTGTATTGACGTTCGTTGATGCAAGCTTGCGCCTTGTATCGAAAGACGTCAACATAGAGGTATGTCGAAACAAGAGCTCGGGGCCCTTGAAGTGATCGGTCAAGGCGCCGCGTGCTGCCCGGGCCTGGCCACCGCGCCGCTGGACGACGAGCGCGCCACCGAGCTGGCGAAGGTGTTCAAGGCGCTCGGCGATCCCGTGCGACTGCGGCTGCTGTCGATGATCGCCTCGCGGGAGGGCGGCGAGGTCTGCGTGTGCGAGATGACGCCGTCCTTCGACCTGTCGCAGCCGACGATCTCCCACCACCTCAAGCTCCTGCGGCAGGCCGGCCTGATCGACTGCGAACGCCGTGGGACGTGGGTGTACTACTGGGCGCTGCCCGGCGTCCTGGACCGGCTCGCGGCGTTTCTGACGACGGCGCGGACTGCGGAAGGCACGCACGCGTGACCGCGTCCCTCGGTCGCCGTGTCGCCGCCGAGGCGATCGGAACCGGACTGCTGGTGACGGTCGTCGTGGGCTCCGGCATCCAGGCGACGGAACTGTCGCACGACGTCGGCGTGCAACTGCTGGCCAACTCGCTCGCCACCGTCTTCGGCCTGGGCGTACTGATCACGCTGCTCGGGCCGGTCTCCGGCGCGCACTTCAACCCCGTTGTCACCCTGGCCACTTGGGTCGCCGGCCGTCGTGACGGCACCGGGCCGGGGCCGTGGGAGGTCACCTCGTACGTTACGGCGCAGATCGGCGGGGCGATCGCGGGCGCGGTGCTGGCGGATGCCATGTTCGCCGAGCCGTTGGTGCGGTTCTCCGGCCACGACCGGTTCGCCGGCCATCTCTGGCTGGGGGAGGTCGTCGCCACGGGCGGGCTGATCCTGCTCGTCCTCGGACTGGAGCAGGTCGGCCGCGCCTCCGTCGCCCCGGCGGCCGTGGCCTCCTACATCGGGGCCGCCTACTGGTTCACCTCCTCGACCTCCTTCGCGAACCCCGCCGTCACCGTCGGCCGCGCCTTCACCGACACCTTCGCCGGGATCGCGCCCGGCTCCGTCGCACCGTTCGTCGGGGCCCAACTGCTGGGCACCGTAGTCGGGTTGGCCGCCGTGGCCGTCGTATGCGGGAGCTCTGTCCGTACGGCGGAAGCCGTCGTTCCGCACGGTGATCCCGAACCCGAACTCACCCCTTCCTGACCGCAAGGACACCTGCCATGCCCATGAGTTCCGCCGGCCCACGTCCGTCCGTGTTGTTCGTCTGTGTCCACAACGCCGGCCGTTCCCAGATGGGCGCGGCCTTCCTCACCCACCTCGCCGGTGACCGGGTCGAGGTGCGGTCGGCGGGCTCGGCACCCGCCGACGCGGTCAACCCGGCGGTGGTGGCGGCCATGGCGGAGGTGGGGATCGATGTCTCCGCCGAGACGCCGAAGGTGCTCACCGTCGAGGCCGTGCGGTCCTCGGACGTCGTGATCACGATGGGCTGCGGGGACGCCTGCCCCGTCTTCCCCGGCAAGCGGTACCTGGACTGGCAGTTGGACGATCCGGCGGGCCAAGGCGTGGACGCCGTACGGCCCGTCCGCGAGGAGATCGAGCGGCGGGTGCGCGTTCTGCTGGCCGAACTCGGAATCGCCGCATGACCCTTCTCGTCGCCGCCGTCATCGTCCACGACAGGGCCGAGGGCCGGGTCGTCCTCATCCAACGGGGTCCGAAGGCCAAGTTCGGCCGTGGCATGTGGGACCTCCCCGTCGGCAAGAACGAACCCGGCGAGCCCGTCACCGAGACCGCCGTGCGCGAGCTGTACGAGGAGACCGGGATCGTCGTGGCGCCGGAGACCCTGAAGGTCGTGCACCTCATCCATGCCGCCAGGGGAGTGGACGCACCGCACGGCTTCCTCACCGTCGTCTTCGTCGCCGACAAGTGGTCCGGCGAGCCCGAGAACCGCGAACCCCTCAAGCACGCGCAGGTCCGATGGGTCCAGGTCGACGCCGTACCCGAGGAGTTCGTACGAGGAAACGGGCAGGCCCTACGTCAGTACCTAAACGGCGTCGAACCGCAGGTGTCGCCGTACGAGTGGGAGTAGGCGGCGCGCCTCGCGGACTGTCGGTGGGGCCGGTTAGCCCTCAGGTGTGAACCGGACCGGCTCCGCCGTGGCTGAAACCGGACTCCGAGTCCCCGTACGGGCATCGGGCTCGTCGCGTGGAGAGGTGTCTCGTTGGGTGAGTCCGGCGCATCCCGGGCCCATCCGGCCATGTATTTCGGTCACATCCTGCGCGGTCGTCGGCACGGTCGCGTCTGCGGCGCCGGCCGGTCCGCTCAGTGACGTACTCGGCCTGCCATCTCGGTCTCGGACGCACTGCCCGGACCGGGCTGGGCTGTCGCGGCGCTGTTGCTGCCCGCGGCCGGACTGGCCGTCGGCACCCTCTTCGGCAGCCGCGAGGTCCTCCGCCGGGACCCTTGTCTCACGGCACGGGCGTACTAGGGGGCCTGTCCGGCGGATCCTGTCGCGGACGCGGGGTCTGGCACGCCCTCCCTCACTGCCCCAAAGGCGTGGGGGAGACCCCCAGCGGCGTTGTCGTCGGTCGCCGACGTCCCCCAGCCTTCGGCCGGGAGGTGCCCCCACGGCGTCGCCTCCCTCCTCCGCCTTGCAGTTGGACGCAGCAGCCCCCGCCCACCGGCGCTGATCAGGCGCTGTCCGGACAGGCCCTGTCCGACCTGCGCCGGTCGACGGCGCCTCCTACAGCGCCGACCGCACCGCCCGCAGCACCGCGTCCGCCATCCCCCGCTCCCCGCGCGCATTCGGATGCACCGGTGCCGCCGGATTCTCCGGTGCGAGCGGTTCGATCCAGCGGGTGTTCTTCGCGGTGCAGGCGTTGTGGCCGGTGGAGGGGGTGTATGTGTCGACGTAGCCGACCCCCGCCTCCGAAGCCCGTTGGCGCAGCGCGGTGTTGAGCTGTTGCTCCTTCTCGCGGAGGTAGGTCACGTCGCCCGGTGCGAGGGACATTCCGCGGCCGCAGTCGGCGCTGTCGGCCGGGAGGATCGCCGGGTAGGAGACGACGTAGACGCGGGCCTCGGGGGCGCGGCGTTTCACCTCGGTCAGGATTCGGGTGAGCCGGTCGCCTGCCGCGGTGGGTTGCTTTTCCACGGTGTCGGAGCCGGCGTCGGCGTCGCGTGCGCAGGGTGCGTTCTCGGTGAAGTACTTGCCGCTGCCGGTGAGTTGGTACAGGGCGCCCATGGTGACGCAGCGTTTGATCAACTTGCTGAAGCCGATGTCGTTGCCGCCGATACCGACCGTCACCAGGCGGGTGTCCGACGAAAGTGCCCTGAGCTGGGGCGGGTTGGTGCCGTTGTCGGTGTGCTGGGCTGCCGTGAGGTCGGCCGTGGTGGCGCCGCTGCAGCTCACATCGCGGAACTTGCCGCCCTTCAGGCCGAGTTCGGCGGCCACGAGGGCCGGGTAGTTGCCGGCGGAGCGGTCGCAGCCGGCGGGGGTTCCGGTGGGGTCGGTGATGCCGGGGCCCGCGGTGTAGGAGTCGCCGAGGGCGACGTACGGGCCCTTGGACGTGGTCGAGTAGGTGACGCCGGTGCGGTTGTCGTTGCCGTCGCGGGTGACCAGGACCACTGTGAGCAGCGTGCCGCAGGCGAGGAGCCCGGCCACCCCGGCCTGCACTGAGGTTTTCATCGAAGTGCCCTCTCTTGCTGTCTCTGGCTGGTGAGTTGTGGACTGTGGACGTCCGCGGGCCCGGCGGCGGGCGGGGGGAGTGCCCCGTCGCCGGGCCCGGGACTTGCGCCGGGTCCCCGTCCCCACGGGATCCGGGCGCCGCGGGGCCGCCTCCGCTCTCGGCGGCCCCGGTCTGCGCGGTCCCTGCGGCTACGGGACCGGTGTGAGGTGGACGGTCGGGGTGTCGGTGGGGCGGTCGGTCACCGGTGCCGGGACCTTGCGGCTCAGGGCCTCGCCCTCGACGTCCATGCGGGGCAGGATCCGGTCGAGCCAACTCGGCAGGTACCAGGCCTTGTCGCCGAGGAGGGACAGGACGGCCGGCACGATCGCCATCCGGACCACGAACGCGTCGAACAGGACCGCGATGGCCAGCCCGAAGCCGATCATCTTGATCATCGAGGCGCCCGCGCCGATGAAGCCCGAGAACACCGCCATCATGATCAGCGCGGCGGCCACGACCACCCGGGCGCTGTGCCGGAATCCCGACACCACCGCCTGGCCGGGCCCGTCCCCGTGGACGTACGCCTCGCGCATCCGGGAGACCAGGAACACCTCGTAGTCCATGGCGAGTCCGAAGACGATGCCCACCAGGAAGATCGGCATCAGGCTCATGATCGGGCCGGTCTGGTCGACGCCCAGCCAGGAGGCCAGGTGCCCTTCCTGGAAGACCGCGACGACCGCGCCGAGCGCCGCGAGGACCGAGAGGAGGAAGCCGAGCGCCGCCTTCAGCGGGACCAGGAGCGAGCGGAAGACCAGGAGGAGCAGCACGATCGCCAGGCCGACCACCAGGATCAGGTACGGGATCAGCGCGTCCTGGACCTTCTGCGCCACGTCGATGTTCAGCGCGGTCGTGCCGGTGACCTCGAAGCTCGCGCCGGAGGCCTGGGACTCGATGCCCGGCCGTTCGTCGCGGATGGTCTGGACGAGCTGCTTGGTCTTCTCGTCGGTGGGGCTGGTGGCGGGGGTCGCGGAGAACACCGCAGTGTCCCCGGCCGAGTTGAAGCGGGCCGGTGAGACGGAGACCACTCCGTCCGTGGCCGCTATCTCCTTCGAGATCGTGGCTACGGCGGTCTTCGCGTCCCCCGCCTTCTTCGCGTCCACGACGATGGTCAGCGGGCCGTTGAAGCCGGGGCCGAAGCCCTCGGCGAGGTCGTCGTAGGCGCGGCGTTCGGTGGTGGCGGTGGATTTGGCCTCGTCACCGGGCATGCCGAGCTGGAGGCTGAGGGCGGGCAGGGCCATCGCGCCGAGGCCCACGACGCCGAGCAGCAGGACGGGGATCGGGCGGCGTACGACGATCCGGGCCCAACGGCTGCCGCCGTTCTCGCCGTTGCCGCGCTTGGCCTTCTGCTTGCGGTCGCGGCGGGAGAGGACGGCGTTCGGCCAGAAGCCGAGGACCGCGGGGACCAGGGTCAGGCAGATCAGCACCGCCAACAGGACCGCGCCTGCCGCCGCCAGGCCCATCTTCGTCAGCATCGGGATGCCGACCACCGAGAGTCCGGCGAGCGCGATCACGACGGTCAGGCCGGCGAAGACGACCGCCGAACCCGCCGTACCGGCCGCGAGCCCGGCCGCTTCGCGAGGCGCGTGGCCCTTGGCCCGCTCCTCCCGGTAGCGGGAGACGACGAACAGGGCGTAGTCGATGCCGCAGGCGAGGCCGAGCATCGTGGCGAGGGTGCCGGTGGTCTCCGAGAGGCCGAAGGCGCTGCCCAGGGCGAGGATCGCGGACATGCTGATGCCGACACCGAGGATCGCGGTGAGGAGCGGAAGCCCCGCGGCGGCCAGTGAACCGAAGGTGATGAGCAGGACGATCGCGGCTATCGCGATGCCGATGGCCTCGGCGCTGCCGCCCGCCGCGGGCTGGGTGGCGAGCGCGTCGCCGCCGACCTCGACGGTCAGGCCCGAGTTCCGGGCCGTGTCGATGGCCCGCTCCAGATGGGTCTTGGCGGCGCCGGTGAGGTCGTCGGCCTTCACCTTGAAGGTGACGGTGGAGTACGCCGTCGACGCGTCCTCGCTCACCGCCTTCGCGGCGAACGGGTCGACGGCGGAGGCGACTTGGGAACCGTCGGCCGCCTCGGTCACCAGCTTCTCGATCGCCGCCCTGTTCTCGGTCGCGGTGACCTTCTCGCCGTTCGGGGCGACGAAGACGATCCGCGCGCTCGCGCCGTCGGCCGCCGTGCCCGGGAAGCGCTGCTCCAGCAGGTCGAACGCCTTCTGCGACTCGATGCCGGGCATCGTGAAGCCGTCGTCGGGGGCGGCGGGGGCCTTGGTGGCGGCGAATCCGACGGCGCCGAGGACCGCCACCCACAGGAGGGTGACGAACCAGCGCCACCGGAAGGCCACGCGGCCCAGGTGATAGAGGAGAGTAGCCATGGCTGGGGAAGGCCTCCACGTCGGCGGTCGGTCGAGATCCGGATCGAGTTCGTGATCGTGGTCTCAACACTTCCGCCGACGGCCCTCCGTCACGAGGGAGTGCCCTCCCGAATCGATGGTGTAGCCCGCTACACCATCCCCCTGACCATGAGGCTCAGCCCACGTTCAGTTCCGTCAGCCGCCCCAGCGGGAGCGTGTGGTGGGTCTGCAGGACCTTCGCGCGCAGGTACCGGACGTTGTGCGGGGTGGTGAACACCCCGGTCGGGACGCGGCCGTGGACATCGATGCCGAGGCCGCGCAACTGGTCGGCCTTGTCGGGGTTGTTGGAGAGCAGGTCCAGGGAGGTGATGCCCAGGGCCTGGAGCATCTGGGCGGCGGCCGTGTAGTCGCGGGCGTCCTCGGGGAGGCCGAGTGCGGCGTTGGCGGCGTAGGTGTCGAGGCCCTGGTCCTGGAGGGCGTACGCGTCGAGCTTGTTGTAGAGGCCGATGCCCCGGCCCTCCTGGCGCAGGTAGAGCAGGACACCGCCGCGGTCGGCGATGCGCTCGACGGCCTCGCGCAGCTGGGGTCCGCAGTCGCAGCGGGCGGAGCCGAAGACGTCTCCGGTCAGGCACTCGGAGTGCAGGCGGACCAGCGGGGTGGTGCCGGGGGCCGGATCGCCGAGGACGACGGCGAGATGTTCCTGGCCGTCGGTCAGGCCGTGGAAGGTGACGAGTTCGGCGTCGATGCTGTAGCCGTCGTGGAAGCGCAGCGGTACCCGGACGCGGGCACGCGGGGTGGCGGCGGGGAAGTCGGGCATGCGGGTCTCCCAGTCCGAAGGGTGAGGTATGGATGTGCTTCAAAACTGAAACACATCCACGATCACGGACACTACCGCATGCTTGAAATTTGAAGCAACAGATTTGTGTGACGAGTCACGAACACTGGGGCGTGGAGCGGCGGCGCCACGGCACGTCCTCCGGCGTCTCCAGCGCCCGCAGGATGCCCGTACTGATCTCCTCCAGCTGTCCCACCTGCTCCGGGGTGAGATGGTCGAAGATCGCGGCGCGGACGGTCTCGACATGGCCCGGCGCCGACGCCACCAGCACGGCCATCCCCTCGTCGGTCAGCACGGCCGTGCTGCCCCGCTTGTCCGACGGACAGCCCTCCCGCCGCACCAGCCCGTCCTTCTCCAGCCGGGTCACGGCGTACGTCAGCCGACTCCGGGTGATCTTCGACTTCTCGGCGAGGTCGGTCATCCGCAGCCGGTGGTCCGGTACGTCGGAGAGGTTGGCCAGGATGGAGTAGTACAGGTGGGGCATGCCGGCCTCCTGCTGGAGCTGCCGGTCGATCGCGTCCTCCAGGAGGTTCGTCGCGGCGATGTACGCGCGCCAGGCGCGCTGCTCCTCTGCGGTGAGCCAGCGAGTCGTCATGCCCCCAGTGTAGGTTTGTTTCAAACTTGAACCAAGACCCACCCGCCTCCCAGAGAGAGCGCGTCGATGTCCCTCCCGTACGTCCTGCTGTCCGCCGCCGTCTCCCTCGACGGCTACCTCGACGACACCGGCCCCGACCGGCTGCTCCTCTCCGGCCCCGCCGACTTCGACCGCGTCGACGAGGTCCGGGCGTCCGTGGACGCGATCCTCATCGGCGCCGGCACGATCCGCGCGGACAACCCGCGGCTGCTCGTGAACTCCCCGGAGCGCCGCGCGGCCCGCATCGCGGCCGGCAAGCCGGAGTACCCCCTCAAGGTCACGGTCAGCGGCTCCGGCGACCTGGACCCGAGCGCCAACTTCTGGCACACGGGCGGCGACAAGCTCGTCTTCACGACGGACAAGGGGGCGGAGCGAGCCCGTCAACTCGGCCTCGCCGCCGACGTTTTCGCCCTCGGCCCCGAAATCGACTGGCGCCTTCTCCTTGAACACCTGCACTCCGTCAGGGGAGTCGACCGCCTGATGGTCGAGGGCGGCGGCACGATCCACACCCAGCTCCTCCAGCAGGGCCTGGCCGACGAACTCCAACTCGTCCTGTCCCCCCTCTTCGTGGGCACCCCGGACGCCCCCCGCCTGTTCGGCCCGGGCGCGTACCAGTCCGGCCGCCTCCGCCTGCTGGAGACCCGCGCCATCGAGGACGTGGTCCTCATGCGCTACGAACCCACCGCCCCCGGCACCGGCGACCTCCCCGCCGCCGCCGACCACCACTGGCTCGCCCTCGCCTGCGACCTGGCCGCGGACTGCCCGCCCTCGGAGACGGCGTTCAGCGTCGGCGCGGTGGTGGTGGCCGAGGACGGCACGGAACTGGCCCGCGGCCACTCCCGCGAGGCAGGCGACCCGGTGGTCCACGCGGAGGAGGCGGCCCTCGCCAAGCTGGACCCGGCGGACCCCCGCCTCCCCACCGCCACGGTCTACACGAGCCTCGAACCCTGCACCCACCGCGCCTCCCGCCCCAAGCCCTGCGCCCGCCTCATCCTCGACGCGGGCGTACGGCGCGTGGTGACGGCCTGGCGCGAGCCGGACACGTTCGTGACGGGGGCCGACGGGAGCGGGATGCTGGCGGCACGGGGGGTCTCCGTGGTCGTACTCCCGGAGTACGAGGAGCGGGCGAAGGCGCCGAACCGTCATCTGGTGGGCTGAGGCGGGACACCTGCCTTCCCCCCGCTATCCGGCCACCGGCCCAGAACCGGGACGAGTTCGGCGGCCGTGGCTCCGGAGAACTCCTCGGAGTCGGTCAACTCGGTGCTGCTGTCCGGCAGTTGGCCGAGCGTGAACGAGTGTCTGCCGGGGACCGTGTCGAGGGACGGTACCGGGTGCCACCGCGCGTACCGCGCGTACCGGTTGAAATGGTCGAACTGGTCGAACGCCACGAGCACGTGCCGTACGGCCTCCACCGGAGTGGAGATCGTGGTCACCGCGGTGACCACGACCGGCTCCTCGCGGTGCCCCGCGCCGGTCCGCTGCTCACGGAACCAGGACGATCCGGCCGCGCAGACCGCCCCGGGCCAGCCGGGCGTGGGCCTCGGCGGGCCTGCGCCAGGGGATACACCTCGGCCACGCGCGGTGTCAGCACGCCGACCTCGGCGAGCGCGGAGAGATACGCGAGCCGGGGCGCGTCGGGACCGGCGGCGGTGTGGCGCACCACCACGCCCCGCTCCGGCGCCGGCAGCACGTCCAGCCGCACGCTCACATAGACCCCGCCGTCCCGGGCGGCCGCCATCGCGGGTGCGCCCAGCGCCGCCGCGTCGAGCACGCCGTCCACGCCGCCGGGCACCAACTGCCGTACCGCCGCGCCCGGTTCCTCGTCGCGGGACACGAACCAGGTGGCGCCGCGAGAGCGCAGATACTCCTCGTCCTCGGGCTGCCCCTGCGCGACGATCCGCACGCCCCGGGTCCGGGCCAGCTCCAGGGCGTAGCCGCCGACGGCCCCGACGGCGCCGGTGGCCAGCAAGGTGTCGCGGGGGCGCAGCGGGAGGTGGTCCAGGGCCAGTGAGGCGGTCGTCGTGTTGAGCGGGATCGTCGCTGCGAGCGTCGGGTCCATGCCCTCGGGGGCGAGGGAGTTGAGGTCGGTCACGAGGTATTCGGCCTGGGCCTTCGTGGGGCGCAGCACGGGGGCGTCGAACACGATCACCGGGGTGCCGACCTCAAGGAGCACACCCGGGCCGACGGCGTCGATCGTCCCGGCGGCTTCCAGCCCGAGACCGGTGTGGTCGACCCCTCCGGCATAGGCCCGAAGAACCCCGCCCACACCGCGGAGTCGGCGGGATTGAGCGCGGCGGCGGCGACCTTGACGCGGACCTCCGGGGGACCCGGTTCCGGGAGCGGGACCTCCAGGACCTCGACGACCTCGGGTCCCCAGGTCTTCCTGACGAGTGCGGCGCGCATGATATTCACTCTTCAGTTTGCGAAATGGAATAACTCAAACGGTAGGCGCGTTGCGATCGATTCGTAAGGAGGCACTTTCAAGTGCGTTACACCCCGGCGTCGCAGCGGGTCCGTGCCTCGTCGACCTCGCCGGTCTTCTCGGCGGCCCGGTCGCGCACCTGGGGCAGCAGGCCGTAGAGGCCCTGCCCGAGCGGGGTCGGTTCGTAGTCGACGCGTGCCGGTACGGACGGTGTGACCGTCCGCCGCACCATGCCGTCGCGCTCCAGCATGCGCAGGGTCTGGGTCGGCATCTTCTGGCTGACGCCCGGGATCTCCCGGCTGATCTGGTTGTACCGCATCGCCTCGCCGTGGGACCCGGGGGTGCACATCGTCAGGCTGGCCCACCGGTTGCTGATCGTCGAGAGCAGAGCCGCCGCGGGGCAGTCGCGCATGTACGCCTCGTACGCCTTCGTGCTCATCGTCTCTTCCGTCGGGGCAACGCACTCAAAAGTACCTACTTACGAATCGATCGTAACTCACCCGGTATGCAGAGAGTTGTTATTAGCAAATTCAAAGGCATCCTTCCCGGGTGGGTGTCCGATCGGCCCATCAGATCCTGCGGTCCGCCGTCCGCCGGGTCACGCTCGCAGGGAACCGGTGCGGACAACGGCGGAGGTAGGGCACATGAGGGCAGTGCGGCGGCGCTCGGCGGCCGTGATGGGCGCGTCCGTGGTGATGGGGCTCGTCGCCTCGTGCGGGGCGGCGGACACCAGTACGCGGACCATGGCGAGGGCGCTGCCCGCCGACGCGGCGTTCACGCACCCCGGAGTGCTGGTCAGCAGGGCGCAGCTGGACGCCGTACGGAAGAACGTGGCGGCCGGGAAGCAGCCCTGGCTGAAGGCGTACTTCGGGATGCGGGACAGCAAGTACGGGTCCTACAAGTACACGGCGAAGCCCTACGCCGACGTCGACTGCCCCTGGAACGGCAAGGCCGCGCACGGGTGTGTCGAGGAGCGCGAGGACGCGATCGCCGCGTACACGCAGGCCCTGCTGTTCAGCATCACCGGGAAGCAGCAGCACGCGCTCAAGGCGCGGGAGATCATGGACGACTGGTCGGCGAAGATGAGGGAGCACACCTCCGAGGACGCCGGGCTGCAGACCGCGTGGGCCGGGTCGACCTGGGCGCGGGCGGCGGAGATCGTGCGGTACGCGCCGGGAGCCGGATGGCCGGCGGACCGGGTCCAGCGGTTCGCGACCATGCTGCGCACCGCCTACCAGCCCGAGGTGACGAAGGACCTGCCGGA
Source organism: Streptomyces sp. NPDC050549 (assembly GCF_040655035.1). Classification (NCBI taxonomy): domain Bacteria; kingdom Bacillati; phylum Actinomycetota; class Actinomycetes; order Kitasatosporales; family Streptomycetaceae; genus Streptomyces; species Streptomyces sp. NPDC050549. The sequence continues at coordinate 25,098 of NZ_JBFAJD010000010.1, read as the reverse complement.
CTACAACGGCAACTGGGACCTCGCGATGACCGACGCCGCGATCGGTATCGCCGTCTTCCTCGACGACCACAAGGCCTTCGACGCGGCCGTCGCCCGCTTCCGCGACCGCGTGCCCGCCTACTTCTACCTGGAGAAGGACGGCAAGGTGCCGCTCACCCCGGCCCGCTCCACCGTCACCACCCCGCAGAAGCTCACGACGTACTGGTTCAAGCAGACCACCTTCAAGGACGGCATCGCCCAGGAGACCTGCCGCAACTTCAAGCACGTCGGGTACTCCCTCGCCGCCACGGGGCACATCGCCGAGACCGCCTGGCACCAGGGCGTCGACCTCTACAGGGACGTCAAGGACCGGCTCTCCGCCGCCCTCGACTTCCACGCCCGCTACCAGCTGGGCGAGGCCGCGCCGGCCTGGCTGTGCGGCGGCAGGGTCGACCGGAACATGGGCCCTGACCTGGAGGTTCCGCTCAACCACCTGGAGAACCGGCTCGGCATGAAGGTGCCCGCCGCGCACAAGCTCGCCGAGACCACCCGGCCGGCCGGCAGCGACGACCTCTTCGTCTCCTGGGAGACCCTCACGCACGCCGATAACCCCGCCGACTGAAACGTGTGTGACATCGGACCCCGCGGATGGCGTATAGTTGGGAACACAACGGCGCGGGGTGGAGCAGCTCGGTAGCTCGCTGGGCTCATAACCCAGAGGTCGCAGGTTCAAATCCTGTCCCCGCTACTCAAGGCCAAGGGCCGGAATCCAGAACATGGATTCCGGCCCTTGGTGTTTCTCCGGCCCTTGGCTTTTTCCCGCCCCGGTCGGCCCACCCCGCTCGCCGCCCGCCCCCGGCCAGGAAAGACTGGACACGTGGAGGAGGAGGGTCCGTATGTGCGAGCCGGCGGGCGTCTGCCCGGCGATCCCGTGCCCGACCCCGGCCTCGGCCCCGACGAGGGACGGCGGACCGCCCGCGTCCTGGCCCTCGTCCGCCGGCTGCCCGCGCTGCTGCTGATCGTCGGGGCCTGCTACGACTACCTCACCCCGCAGGACTTCACGGCGGCCCCGTTCTTCACCGCCGCCCCGCTCGTCGCCGCCCCGCTCTACTCCCGGCGCGACACCGTCCTCACCGGTCTGGCCTCGCTCGCCCTCGTTCTCGTCGTCCACGTCAGACTCGGCATCGTCCTGCGCATCGACGCGGTCACCGAGGTGGCCACCGTGGCCACGGTCGCCGTCCTGGCCGTCCTCATCAACACCCTCGTCCGCCGCAGCAGCGAACAGCTCGCCTCCGTGCGCGAGATCGCAGAGGCCGCCCAGCGCGCCGTACTGCCCGAACCGGCCGAGCGGATCGGCGGGTTCGAGATCGCCGCGCGCTACGAGGCGGCGCAGGAGGGCGCGTTCATCGGCGGCGACCTGTACGCGGTGCAGGACACCCCGTACGGCGTACGGCTGGTCGTGGGCGACGTACGCGGGAAGGGCATGGGCGCGGTCGCGGCCGTGGCCGTGGTGATCGGCGCGTTCCGGGAGGCCGCCGAGCAGGAGACCACCCTGGAGGCGGTCGCGCAGCGGCTGGAGCGGGCGCTGGCGCGGGAGGGCACCCGGCGGGACGGGCTCGACGCCTTCGAGGGGTTCACCACGGCCGTCCTCGCCGAACTCCCGCACGGCGACGGCGTCCTACGGATCGTCGACCGGGGCCACCCGCCGCCACTGCTCCTGTACCCGGACGGCGCCGTGGACACCCTGCTCGTCAAGGAGCCCGCACTGCCCCTGGGGATGGGCGAGTTGGGGTTCTGGCCCGACCGGGCCGAGGAGTTCGCGTTCCCCGGCGGCGCCACGCTGCTCCTGTACACCGACGGCCTGTCCGAGGCCCGCGACTGCCACGGCGTGTTCTACGACCCCCGGGAGCGGCTGGCCGGGCGGACCTTCCGCAGCCCCGAGGCGCTGCTCGGCATCCTCGCCAAGGAGGTGCGCCGCTATGCCGGGGGCGGGATGACGGACGACATGGCGATGATCGCCGTACGCCGTCCATGACCGGTCAACTCACCCGTTTTTCGCCGGTCATGGGCTCTTCGTCCAGCAAGGAAAGGTTAATGATCAAGCGAACGGGCTTGGAAACGGGCGCCCGTGTCTATTAACGTTCGATAACGCAGCACGGTCGTCCCAGCCGTCACAAGAGACAGCTCCGTGCGCACGCGCCGAATTCCGCAAGGGAACCGGGGAACCACCACCTTGGGGTGAATCGCTCGTCAACAGCCGTGGGAACACGGCAGGTTGACGCGCGTAGGAGACCTTCCTGCTCCGAACCCGTCAGCTAACCCGGTAGGCGAGAAGGAAGGAAAGGAGCACGCCCACGTGGCGTCCAACCAGGCTGCCCCAGAAGCCCCGTTCGTCTACGGCGGTTTCCGCCCCGACGAGGGCCCCTGGGAGGAGTGGAACCCCAGCGCGGAGTCCGTCCTTCCCAACCGCGGCAAGCACCGTGTCGCCAAGCAGCGTGGTGGCGGGGGATTCGCCCGCAGCTCCACCGTCCTGGGCGTCGGTGTCATAGCCGCCGTGAGCGCCGGCGGGATGGCCAGCGCCAACACCGGCAAGCCGCCCGTCTCGATCTCCATGCCCGACCTGCCCTCCGTGGGCCATCTGCTGGACGACTCCTCCAGCACTCCCAAGGGCTCCGCGACCGCGCTCAGCAGCATCGGCGTGACCACCACCGAGACCGCCAAGGGCACCTCGGACGCGGGCGAACTGCTGCGCAACCGGATCATGGAACAGGCCGAGCTCCAGCAGCTCCAGGTCGACGGCAAGTCCCAGGCCGCCGCCGAGGCCGCCGTCGCCAAGCAGGTCGACGCCGCCGCCGCGAAGGCCGAGCAGGCCGCCGCGCAGAAGGCCGCCGACGCGAAGAAGGCCGCGGAGGCCGCCGCCAAGAAGAAGGCCGAGACCGCGAAGCTCGCCGCGCTCGCCAAGCAGTACACGCTGCCGGTCGGCTCGTACACGATCACCGGCACCTTCGGCCAGGCCGGCTCCATGTGGTCCTCCGGCTACCACACCGGACTCGACTTCGCCGCCCCCACCGGCACGCTGATCAAGGCCATCCACAGCGGCACGGTCACCGAGGCGGGCTGGGCCGGGGCCTACGGCTACCGCACGATCCTCACCCTCGACGACGGCACCGAGCTCTGGTTCTGCCACCAGTCCTCGATCAACGTCAGCGTCGGTCAGAAGGTCTCCACCGGCGAGGTCATCGGCCGCGTGGGCGCCACCGGCAACGTGACCGGACCCCACCTCCACCTTGAGGTCCACCTCAACGGCGCGGCCACCGCCAGCGACCCGGCGCCCTGGCTGCGCAGCAAGGGCCTCAACCCGTAAGACCCCGGATACCCCCGGGGCATCCGCTGGAATATCCGGTTCCGGTCCGGCTGTTGGCGTAGGGCCTGACTTCCCTTCGCAAGCCGGGCCGGTCCGACCTGGAGATCTTTCCGCTGAACCTCGGCGGCAACGTGTTCGGCTGGACCGCCGACGAGGCGACCTCCTTCGCCGTGCTCGACTCGTACGCCGCCGCGGGCGGCGACTTCGTCGACACCGCCGACTCCTACTCGGCGTTCGCCCCGGGCAACCAGGGCGGCGAGTCCGAGACCGTCATCGGATGGGGGTCCCCCGGTCGAGCGAAGTCGAGACTGGGGGAGGACCAAGGCCCGCGGCAACCGCTCCGACGTCGTCATCGCCACCAAGGTCAGCCGGCATCCCGACTTCCCGGGACTGCCCGCCGCGAACATCAAGGCCGCCGCAGACGCCTCCCTGCGCCGCCTGGACACCGACCACATCGACCTCTACTTACACCCACTTCGACAAGGTCGAGGTGCCGGTCGAGGAGATCGTCGGCGCGCTGGACGAGCTGGTGAAGGCCGGCAAGGTGCGGTACATCGCCGCCTCCGACATCACGCCCGAGCGCCTCCAGGCCTCCCTCGACTTCTCCGACCGCGAGGGCCTGGCCCGCCATGTCGCGATCCAGCCGCACTGCAACCTCGTGTCCCGCGACACCTATGAGGGCGAACTGCGCGACATGGCCGAGCGCAACGGCCCGGCGGCCCTCCCCTACTTCGCCCTCGCGGCCGGCTTCCTCACCGGCAGGTACCGGCCCGGTACGGCCGTGGACAGCCCGCGGTCCGGGCGCGCCGCGCAGTACCCCGAATCCCGAGCGCGGCCAGAAGGTCCTGACAGCCCTGGACGAGGTCGCACAGGCCCACGACGCCTCCGTCGCGACGGTCGCGCTGGCCTGGCTCGCCGCCCAGCCCACGGTCGCCGCACCGATCGCCCCCGCCAGGAGCGTGGAGCAGCTGCCCGACCTGCTCTCCGTGGCCGAACTGGCCCTCACGGACGCCGAGATCGAGCAGCTGACGCGGGCATCGGCCTGAGGGTCGTCAGAACCGGTACGGGTTGTACGCGGGATACGGCGCCGTGTTCCCGTACACCCCGTACACCGGCCACGGCGGCACCACCACCGGCACCGGCGGCGCGATCCGCCGCGCCGCGTACTCCAGTGCGGGCCGCGCCACCTCCCGCCGCTGCCACAGCTCGTGCAGCAACTCCCTTTCCCGTACGGCGAAGTCGGCGCCGGCGCGGCCCCGCGCGGCGCGGTGGCGCAGGAACGCCAGGGAAGTCGCGCAGGCCTCGTAGCGGGCCACCGAGCGGGCCGCGGGGCGGCCGAGGTGATGGCCGGCGTAGTCGCGGGCCAGCCGGCGGGCCTTCATCGAGCCGAGTACGAACGGTTCGACGGGGGTCAGCCAGCCCGCGAGGACGTAGACGGGCAACTCCTCGCGCACGGCGCGCAGTTCGCGCTGCCGGGTCCAGACCGCGAGCCAGGTCAGCAGGCCGAACGCGGGCACCATGAACAGGCCGTAGACCTCGAAGAAGCCGTACTGGCCGAAGGTCGAGGAGCCGTTCCAGACCGCGTGCATGCCCATCGCGAGCAGCAGTCCGGTCAGCGGTACCAGGACGCGCCGGACGTGCTGCCGGTCGGGGGAGAGCGCGGCGATGCCGAAGCCGATGCCGGTGAGGACGGTGAACAGGGGGTGCGCGAACGGGGACATGACGATGCGCACGAAGAAGGTCGCCGCGGTCACGGAGGCGAAGCCGCGGTCGCCGGTGAGCTGGTCGGTGCCGAAGGCGGTGCCGAGATAGAGGATGTTCTCGGTGAACGCGAAGCCGGTCGCGGTGACCCCGGCTATCACCACGCCGTCGACGATCCCGGTGAAGTCCCGTCTGCGGAACAGGAAGACGAGCAGGACGGCCGCAGCCTTCGCCGACTCCTCCACGATGGGGGCTATCACCGTCGCGCCGAGGGTGTCCGCGCTGGTCGGGTCGGCGGTCGCGGTCGCTATCCATCTGGTGGCGAAGCTGTTGGCGACGATCGCTATCAGCGCGGCGGCGCAGGCGCCCCAGGCGAAGGAGAAGAGGAGATTCCGCCACGGGCCGGGGTCGACCCGGTCCAGCCAGCGGAACGCGGCGACCAGCAGCGGCACGGGCAGCACGGCGAGGCCGAGACCCACCAAGAACCCTTCCGTGCCGGTCTGTTGGCGCACCAGGGCGAGGATGACGAGCCCGGAGAGCGCGAGCAGGGTGATCAGCGCGCCGTAACGGACCCCGTTCCGGTGCCACCAGTGCCCGCGCTGCACGTGGCCGGGCACACCACCGGCCGGGTGGCCGGGGTGTGGGGGGTACGGCGAAAACGTGGCCACGGCATCGACCCTAACGAGGTAAGGGCACGGCCCGCGAGGGAGCCTGGCGTCAGCGCTGGTCGTCGTGGGGTACGCGACGGAACAGCAGATCGTTCACGACATGTCCCTTGTCCAGTCCCTGCCCCTCGAAACGGGTCAGCGGCCGGAAGTCCGGACGAGGCGCGAAATCACCGTCGGGTTGGCTGTTCTCGAAGTCCGGGTGCGCGCTCAGCACTTCGAGCATCTGCTCCGCGTACGGCTCCCAGTCCGTCGCGCAGTGCACGGTCGCACCGGGCTTGAGGCGGGACGCGGCGAGCGTCAGGAACTCCTCCTGGATCAGCCGCCGTTTGTGGTGCCGCTTCTTCGGCCAGGGGTCGGGGAAGTAGACGCGCAGCCCGTCGAGCGAGTCCGGGGCGAGCATCTCGCGCAGCAGGATGATCGCGTCCCCGTTGGCGACCCGGATGTTGGAGAGCCCGTGGTGGTCGGCGAGGCCCAGCAGGTTGCCCTGGCCCGGGGTGTGCACGTCGGCGGCGAGGATGTTCGTCGCCGGGTCGGCGGCGGCCATCTGAGCGGTCGCCTCACCCATCCCGAAGCCGATCTCCAGTACGACGGGGTTGTCGTTCCCGAACAGCTCCCCGAAATCGACGACCCGCTGCCCGTCGATGTCCAGCCCCCACTTGGGCCACAGCCGCTCCAGGGCATCGGCCTGCGCCGTCGTCACGCGACTCCGGCGCGGCTGGAAACTCCGGATGCGGCGCTCGAAGTGCGAACCGGCGGGGTCGGGCTTGGGGCCGTCGGGGAAGCGGGGTTCGTCCCTGCGGGTGCGCTGTGCGGGCTGGGCGGGGGGGTTGGGGGTGTCAGACATGATGCGGTGATTTTACGGGGCGTGCGCATGGGCGTCCGCGTGGCTTGTGCCATCTCGCGTGTGCGGGTGCGCTGCGGCTGGTCGCGCCCACGCGGCGGAGCCGCACATGTCACAGCCCCGCGCCCCTAGGGGGTTGCCTTTCGCGGAGTTTCAAGTGGGAGGTGTTTTTCCTGGCCCAATACGGCAAGCGCCCGCCGGGCCACCTCTCTGCCGATCGGCAGAGACGCGGTAGCCGCCGGGCTCGGGGCGTTGAGTACGTGTACCGCGCGCGGACCCTCCTTGATCAGGAAGTCGTCGACGAGGGTGCCGTCCCGGAGGACGGCCTGGGCGCGTACTCCGGCCGGCGAGGGCACCAGGTCGTCCGCCGTCACGGCCGGGAGCAGCCGCTGTACGGCACTGGTGAACGCGCTCTTGGACACCGACCGCCGCAGCTCCCCCACCCCGTACCGCCAGTGCTGCCGCGCCATCCGCCACACCCCGGGCCAGGCCGCCGTGGTCGCGATCTCCCGGGGGCGTACGACACCCCAGCCGTAGCCCTCGCGGGCCAGCGCCGGCACCGCGTTCGGTCCCACGTGCACGCTTCCGTCGATGCCGCGCGTGAGGTGCACACCGAGGAACGGGAACGCCGGGTCCGGCACCGGATACACCAGACCGCGCACCAGCTCGGGCCGCGTCAGCGTGTAGTACTCGCCTCGGAACGGCACGATCCGCATCCCGGGGTCGTCACCGGTCAGCCGGGCCACCTCGTCGCACTGCAGGCCGGCGCAGTTCACCAGCACGCGCGCGCGGACCACGTCACCGCCCCCGGCACCGTCCGCCGTCCGGACGGCGACACCGCGGTCCGGGCGCCGGTCGACATGGGCGACGCGTGCGCCGTAGCGGATCTCCGCGCCGGAGGCCTCGGCCAGGTGCCGGGCGACCGCGACGTAGTCACAGATCCCGGTCGTCGCGACCTCTATGGCGGCGAGGCCGCGCACCTCCGGTTCGTACTCGGGGATCTGGGACCCGCCGAGTTCCCGTACCGGAATGCCGTTCTCCCGGCCGCGCTGCACGAGCGCGTGCAGGCGGGGCAGTTCGGCGCGCTCCGTGGCGACGATGAGCTTGCCGGTCACGGCGTGCGGAATGCCGTACTCCGCGCAGAACTTGACCATCTCGGCGGCGCCCCCCACGGCATACCGCGCCTTGAGCGAGCCGGGCCGGTAGTAGATCCCGCTGTGGATCACTCCGCTGTTCCGCCCCGTCTGATGCCGGGCGGGCCCCGCCTCCTTCTCCAGCACGGTCACCCGCGTCCCCGGCGCGGCGCGGCCGATCGCATACGCGACCGACAGCCCGACGATCCCACCCCCGACCACGAGCACATCACAGTCGTACCCGACCACCGCGCACCACCTCCCGCATCCGATAGTGCACTGCACCACTGACAGCCACTTCAAACGCCGGGAGGGCTGCACGCGCCCAAGGGGCGCGGGGAACTGCGCGACCAGCCACAGTGCACCCGCACTCGCAAGACGGCACAAGCGACGCAGACGACTAGGCGGGCGCCATCAACAACGGCCGAGCCCGCTCCCGCAGCTCAACAACCCGAGGCTCGTCCCCATACGGCTCCAGCCGATGCAGAAGATCCTTCACATACTCCGTAGTCCGAGCAGAAGAGATGCGCCCGGCGACCTCCACCGCCCGCACCCCCTGCTCACAAGCCGCGTCAAGATTCCCCGACTCCAGCTCGGCAACCGCGGAAACCACCAGCCGCAGCCCGTGCGACCGCACGAACTCCTCGGTCGGCTTGGACAAGGCCTGCTCAGTGAATCGCCGCACCTGCCGAGGCGCCTTCAGATCCCGGTAGCACTCGGCCGCGTCGGCGGCGAAGCGGTCGTAGCCGTAGAAGCCCAGCCAGGACGGATCGTTGTCGCCGTCCCGGGACCGCTCCAGCCACCCCTCGGCCGCCTTCAGCGCCGCCCCGGCCGCCTGGGCGTCCCCCGCCTTCGCATGGGACCGCGCCTCGACAAGCCGGAAGAAGCTCATCGTGCGGGCAGTGGCGAGGCCTCTGTTGCGCTCCAGGGCCGCCTGCGCGAGGTCGACACCCTCGTCGCCGAAGCCCCGGTAGGTCGCCTGCAGCGACATCGACGCCAGGACGTAGCCGCCGAGCGGTACGTCCGCCGCCGCGCGGGCGAGCCGCAGCGCCTGGATGTAGTACCGCTGCGCCGCCTCCTGCTGCCCGGTGTCGAAGGCCATCCACCCGGCGAGCCGGGTGAGTTCGGCGCTCGCGCCGAACAGGGCTCTGCCGACCTCGTCGGAGTACGAGCCAAGCAGCAGCGGTGCCGCCTCCACCCGCAGGCACTCCGGCACCATCGACGAACGCCAGTCGCCGCCCCCGTACTTGGAGTCCCAGCGCCTGGCGTCCTCCGCGGCCTCCCGCAGCTTCTGCACATCGCTGTGGCCGACTTTCAGCGGTGCCCCGGAGCCCTCCGCGGAGTTGGCCTCGCGCGCCACCGAACTGTCGGCCGGGGTTATCAGCCATCGTGAGGCGGGCGTTGCGTATGCGCTGACTGCGAACGACCCGGCGAGGGACTGCCAGATGCCGCCGGAGCCGGCCCGGCGGCCGGCGAGGTCCAGGCGGTACAACTCCGTTGCGGAACGCACGGCTTGACCGACGTCCCTGGGGAATGCGAGGCCCACTTCCGGCGCGGGATCCGCGTCCGCCAGGCCGATCTCGTGGAGCGGCACCGGGCGGCCGAGCTTCTGGCCGATGGCGGCCGCGATGAGGTGAGGGGCGGCGCCCTGGGGCACCATTCCCTTCGACACCCAGCGCGCCACCGACGTCTTGTCGTAGCGAAGTGTCAACCCGCGTTGAGCGCCAAGATCGTTGACGCGACGCGCGAGTCCTGCGTTGCTGATTCCCGCGAGGGCGAGAACGGTGCCGAGTTTTTCGTTCGGCCCGCGTTGCTCCCTGGACATGCGCCACCCCTCGACACAGACGGCTGCCGCGCTGGCATAACCATGCGGCATTCGTAAACCCAGCGTAGTTCGCCGCATCCCAAGCGTTAAGGGGCATTGTTCCGGTTGGCGGGATTGTGGTCCGTACGCGAGTGCGGGGTTTGCACGGAGGGTTGCGACGTGCCCCCGCCGTGTGGCCGTGCGCCCGTGTGTGCGCTCTTCTCCGGCCATCGCGGGAGCGCTTCGATGGATCGTGCGTGGGTCGGCCCGCTGTACTGGATCCAGTGGGCTGGGGGACACCGCCGCCTACATCCCCGCGGGCGGCGGACCGGTCCGGGAGGCGTACTCCGCCTCCCGGACTGTGCGCGGTACGAAGCGGTGCGCACGGCATGTACGGAGCGTGCGCGAGCCTGTGCTCGTAACACCGATTTGGCCGAAAATCGCCCCTGCCTCTCGGTGCCGAATACCGCTCCTACCACGGGAGTTGAGGGCGCGTTAGGGGTTTTGGGGGAGCGTATCGGGGGCGCATTCGCGTCGCGGACGTAGGGTCGTCCTTGTCCGGTTGTCCCTCGTCCAGGGCGTCTTCACGCGATCTCAAGCGGCTTCTCCGGCCCTCCGGAAGGCGTCCTTCATGGCAGCATGGTGCCCAGTTCGTGCGGTGCACTGGTTGTCCACAGCCTGTGGAGGCGTCGATGCGGTGGTTGGTGGGATGGAGCAGTACCGCCGCTGGAGCCGCCGCGATCGGTTCGGCGGGGGCTACCGGACTCGACGGTGAGACGGTGCATCCGGTGGGGTCCCAACTCCTGTGGGGAGACCCGGATCCGCTGTGGGCGGTCGGCGACTGGCGGCCCGACGAGGTGCGGGTCGTGAAGGTCGACGCGGAGACCCGGATCGCGGTCCTCGGTACGTGCGGTGCGTCCGACGAGGAGCTGCGCCTCAGCCTGTTCTCCGCGCGCGGAGGGGCGCTTCGGCATCTGACGGCCTGGTCGGGGAGCTACACGGCGGTCGTCAAGGTCGGCCGCCGCACCATGGTCTGCGGCGATCTCGCGGGCGCCAAGCCGGTGTTCTACACCCCCTGGGCCGGCGGTACGGCCTACTCCACGGCCGCGCTTCCGCTCGCCGACCTCATCGAGGCCAACCTCGACTTCGGGCACCTGGCGGCCCTCCTCGCGGCCCCCGATGTGCCCGCCGCGCTGCACGACTCCACGCCGTACGACGGCGTACGTCGCATTCCGCCGGGGCATGCGCTGATCCTGCGCGCCGGGGCGCGTGAGATCGCCGGGTACGAGCCGGTGGCCTCCCTCGCCGTCGCCGCCGCGGCCGTCGACCCCGACAGTGCGGTGGACGCCGTACGAGACGCACTCGTCGACGCCGTGCGTGCGCGCCTGTCCGCGCCCCGGCACGTTCCCGACATCGACCCGGGGCCGGTGCCCGGCATGGGGCCCGCCGAACGGCGTGCCGCGCGCGGGATGCCCGTCCCGGGGATCGGCGCCGACCTCTCCGGTGGGTCCGCCTCCGGGACGCTGGCCCTGCTCGCCGCCGGACTGCCGGGGGCGCCGGGCACGGTCCTCGGGCACGGCACCGGCGCGGGCGAGCGGCTCCTCGCCGTCACCTTCAACGACCTCGCCGTCCGCGGACGCGAGTCCGAGGTGGAGCGCGCGGGCACCCTCGCGGCCAACCCCCGCCTGCACCACGTGGTGGTGACCGGCGGCGAGGACGTCCTGCCGTACGCCGAACTCGACGGCCCCCTCACCGACGAACCCGGCCCCTCCCTGATCACCGCCGCCCGCCACCGCGCCCGGCTCGCGGCGGGCAGCGCCGACCACTTCACCGGCTACGGCGCCCGCCAGGTCCTGGACGCGCACCCGGCCCGCCTCGCCGACCTCCTCATGGACCGCAAACGGCGTCATCTGGTGCGCCCGGTGGCCGCGTTGGCGAAGGCGGACGGTTCGGTGATGGTCCCCGGGCGCGTGTACGGCGCGGCCCGGCGGCTGGCCCGCACCCCGTACGGCGCCGGGCTCGAAGTCCTCGCCGACCGGCTGATGAACCAGCGCTTCGACGAGCCCGGCGGCGCCGTCGGGGCCTCCCTCGCCGCGCTCACCTGGGCCAGACCGGGGCCCGCGGCACGTTGGCTGACCGGTGAGGCCCTAGCTGAAGTATCGGTTCGCCTGCAAGGGGCGCCCAGCCGTCAGGGCCAGGGAGTCGGCCCGGGACAACGCCCCGGCGACTTCCGCGCGCGGGCCGCACTTGCCAGACACGCGGGAGACCTGCGCGTCCTCGAACAGGCCGCCGAGATCCGCTCCCAGCGGCTGCACATGCCCTTCCTCGACAACCAGGTGGTCCGGGCCTGCCGGACCCTTCCCGAGGCGCTACGGGTCCAGCCAGGGGCACGCGCGGCCATCCTCCGTACGGTCCTGGAGGGCGCCGGCGTCGGCGACCTCCCGCCCGGCTGGGGCGCCCCCTCCCACGCGTCGGCGGCAGCCGCGTCCCGTACCGGCCTCCGGGTCGCCGCGGACTCCCTGATGGCCCTCTTCGACACACCCCTGCTGGCACAGGCCGGCCTGGTGGAGGCCCGCGTCGTCCGCAAGGCGCTCCGCGCGGCGGCCCAGGGCGAACCGCTGCCCCTGGACGGCCTCGCGGACCTGGTCTCCCTGGAACTCTGGCTGGGCCGCCTCCTCGCCCGCCGGGGCACCTGCTGGACGGGAACACCGGCACGCGCGCGTGCGGTACCGGCCGGGATCAGGCCGCAGCGGGGGGCACTGGCCTCCGGCGGGGGAGCGGGTGTGGGCTGAGCGTCGCGCGTGCGGGGGTGGCTTGGGTGTTCTGACACGGTGACCTGGGCGGCGCAACCGGTGCAACGGGAGTTGTGGCTCGGGCGGTTGTCGGCTCGCCGGGGGCGTGTTGGACGGGAACACTGGCACGGGTGCGTGGGGTACCGGGGGGAGTGGGCTGAGCGGCGCGCGTGCGGGAGCGGTTTGAGTGTTCCGACACGGCGACTTGGGCAGAGCGCCGGCGCAACTGGAGTTGTGGCCCAGCCGTCTCCTCGACCGCTCGGAGGACCTGCTGGACGCGAACACCGGCACGCGCGCGTGCGGTAGCCGGCGGGAGTGACCTGAGCGGCGCGCGGGCGGGAGCCGCTTCAGCGTCCCGTCGTGACGGTCTCGGGCAGCGCACCGGCACAAACCGCTCCAACTGCGGGCCCCGCCCGCAAACGCCGTGACCTTGCACCCCGCGCCCGGCGACAATGGCCCGGTGCGGTACGGAATCCTGGGCAGTACCCGGGCGGAGGACGAGCGGGGCGCTGTCGTGGCGCTCGGCGGTGCGCGGCTGCGCGCGCTGCTCGCCGCCCTCGCCCTGCACCCGGGCCGGATCGTCCCCTTCGGCGCCCTGATCGACGAGGTGTGGGCGGACGAGCCTCCCCAGGACGCCCCGGCCGCCCTCCAGGCCCTCGTCGGCCGGCTGCGCCGTACCGTCGGCAAGGACGCGATCGTCTCCGAACCCGGCGGCTACCGGCTCGCGGCGACCCGGGACGACGTGGACCTGCACGTCTTCGAACGGCTGGTGCGCCAGGGCACGGCCGCCCTGGAGCGGGGCGAGGCGACCGCCGCCGCCCGCGACCTCGGCGAGGCGCTCGCCCTGTGGCGCGGGCCGGCCCTCGCCGACCTCCCCGACCGGTCCGCCGCCGCCCGCCCGGACGCGCTGCGCGAGGAGGCCACCCGCGCGCGGGCCGAGGCCGACCTGCTGCTGGGCCGCGCCGCCGACGCCGTACCTGAGCTGAAGGAACTGACCGCGGCCCACCCGTACGACGAACCGCTGCACGCCCTCCTCATCCGCGCCCTGCGCGACTCGGGCCGGGGGGCCGACGCCCTCGCCGCCTACGAGACCGCCCGGCGCGCGCTCGCCGACGGCCTCGGTACCGATCCCGGGCCGGAACTCCGGGCCCTGCACGGCGAGTTGCTCAAGCCACCGCCTACGGCCCACCGCGCCCGGCAGCCGGAACGCAGAGGCGACCATTCCGCCCGGCAGCCGGAGCACAACGGCAACCACCCCGCCCGGCACTCCGAACGCGACGGCAACCTGCGTCCACGGCTTACCTCTTTCGTGGGCCGGGAACCCGAGATCGCCGCCATCCGTTCCGAAGTGCACAGGGCCCGCCTCGTCACGCTCACCGGACCGGGCGGCTCAGGGAAGACCCGTCTCGCCGAGGAAGCCGCCGCCGGGCTACCGCAGGCGTGGCTGGTCGAGCTCGCCCGGCTCGACCGGCCGGAGGCGGTGCCGGGCGCGGTGGTCAGTGCCCTCGGTCTGCGCGAGACCGTACTGATGACCACCGAGCTGGCGGTCCCCCAGGACGACCCTGTAGCCCTGCTGATCGAGTACTGCGCGGCGCGCAGCCGACTCCTGATTCTTGACAACTGCGAACATGTCATCGGCGCGGTGGCCGACCTCGCCGAGACCCTCCTGACCCGCTGCCCGGGGCTCACGATCCTCGCCACCAGCCGTGAACCCCTGGGCGTCCCCGGCGAGTCGGTGCGCCCGGTCGAACCCCTCGTCCCCGACCAGGCACACCGCCTCTTCGCGGAGCGCGCCGCCGCCGTCCGCCCCGACGCCGAGACCGTGCTCCAGGACACCGAAGCGGTGACGGAGATCTGCCGGCGCCTCGACGGCCTGCCCCTGGCCATCGAACTCGCCGCCGCCCGGCTGCGGTTGCTCACCCCCCGCCAGATCGCCGACCGCCTCGACGACCGCTTCCGCCTCCTCACCTCCGGCAGCCGCACGGTACTGCCCCGCCAGCAGACCCTGCGGGCCGTCGTCGACTGGTCCTGGGACCTGCTCGACGAGCACGAGCGGACCCTGCTGCGCGAGGTCTCCGTGTTCGCCGGCGGCTGGGACCTCGCGGCGGCGGAGAGTGTGTGCACCGGCCCCGCGGCGGACCTGATCGGCGCCCTCGTCGACAAGTCCCTGATCGTGGCCACCCCGGGGGAGGCCCACGACGGCATGCGCTACCGCATGCTGGAGACCATCCACGAGTACGCCGTGGAGCGCGCCGCCGAGACCCCGGAAGTGCGGACGGCGGCCGAGCATCGGCACCGGGCCTGGGTGCTGGCCCTCGTCGAGGAGGCCGAGCCGCTGCTCCGCTCCTGGGAGCAACTCCCGTGGATCGCCCGCCTGGAGACCGAGCTCGACAACATCCGCGCGGCCCTCGACCGGACCGTCACCGCGGGCGACGAGGCGGAGGCGGGTGCGCTGGCCCTCGCCGTCGGCTGGTTCTGGTGGCTGCGCAACTACCGCCGCGAGGGCGTCGACTGGACCGAGCGCATCCTCGGCCTCATCACCACCGGGGCCGCTCCGGACTCGTTCGGGGCTTATCTCGAAGCCCCGGACGCGGACACCGACCACCCCCTGCACGCCCAGCGGATGAACCTCCGGATGCTGCACCTCTTCCTGGGCGCCGAATCAGGAGCCCTGGACCACCTGCCGAACGGACTGCGGGACGAGCGGCTGCGCCGGTACGTCACGCTGGTGCAGGCCTTCTTCGCCGGCGGAGGCCCGGACGCGGCCCGTATGCCGGGGCTCGCCTGGCCGTTCACCGCCTACTTCCTGCGCGACACCATGGACATCCGGGACGTCATGGACGTGGCGGTCGCCAACGCCCGTGCGTACGGCGGGGATTGGGAGATCGCCGTCATCATGATGTTCCGCACGCACATGGTCGTCGACTCCCCGGGCGGCATGGCGGGCGTCGACGACGACCTGGCGGAACTGCGCGAGCTCTGCCGCCGCGTCGGAGACCGCTGGGTACGGGCCCAGGTGTCCAGTGCGGTCGGCGAGGCCGCCATGGGCCGCGGCCGGTTCGAGGAGGCCAAGGCGGCGTACGAGGAGGCGCTCGCGCTCGCCTACGAGGTCGGCGCCCACACCGAGACGCCGTTCCTCATCGCCCGCCTCGCCGAGCTGGCCTTCCGCGCGGGTGACCGCGAGAGCGCGATCGAGGGCCTGGACGAGGCCACCGAGGCCTCCGACCGGCACGGGGTCGCGGACGCCCACGCGTTCATCCAGCTGCTGCGCGCGCACATCGCACTGGAGGACGGGGACGTGACCCACGCCCGCGCGCTGTGCGAACAGGCCCGTGAGGAGAGCGGACACGGCACCCCGCCGCCCCAGTTCCGGGTGGCGCTGAACGCGGTCGGAGCCCTGGTCACGGCCGCCGAGGCCGGTCCCGAGCGCGGGCTGGTGGCGATGGCCGCCGCCCTGCGCGAGGCGGTGGAGCTGCGCTGCGCCGAGGTGGTCATGGCGAGCCTGGTCGACCACGCGGCGACACTGTTCGCCGAACTCGGCGAACTCCCGCCCGCCGTAAGGCTGTTCGCGGCGGCCGACCGGTTGCGCGGCGGTCATCCGCGCCCCATGCCGGAGCGCGCGCGGACCGAGCGCATCGAGGAGACCGCCCGCGCCGCACTGGGCCCCGGGCGCTACGCCACCGAGCGCGCCCGGGGCGAGTCCCTCACCGTCGCCGAGGCGCTGACCGAGCTGCCCTCACCCGCGCCGGGCCCTACTGGCAGGTGAACTTCGACTCCGCCCAGTCGGCGAGCGCCAGGTCGTCGAAGGAGCTGCGCGGCTCGACCACCAGCCGAACGGTCTTCCGTCCGGCCAGGTTCACATGGACCGGCACCGCAGGGTCCCCGCCGTCGATCTCCCCGGAGCTCCACAGCCGGACCCCGTCGGCGTACACCGAGAAGTAGATCCTGCCGAGCCCGAGCATCATGTCGTCGACGCCGACCGACGCGTCGTAGGAGACGCACTGCCGGTTGAGGTCGATGGCGACGGAGGAGCGGCCGTGCACGGTGACCCCGTGGGTGTAGCGCGTGCCGCCGATCGAGACGCCGTAGCGCTGCCACACCCAACTGCTGTCGCCGAGCCGGATCTCCGGGGCGGTGCCGTCGCCGTTGACGTTGTAGGAGAGCTGGCTCACCTGGAAGATCGTCGGCGCAGGTGGGGGCGTCGGGGGCGGTGTCGGGGTGGGCGTGGGCGTCGGCCGGGGGGTCGGTGTCGGCGTCGGGGACGCCTTCGGGGCCGGGGTCGGTGTCGGCCTGGGCTTGGGCGCGGGCGACGGGGTCGGGCTCGGGGTGGGGGTCGGTTCTGGGGCCAACACCGCCGGTTCCGGGGCAGGTTGCTTCTTCGGGGGCGTGGGTGTCGGCGGCTCGGGCTTGACGACGGGGGAGGAGGACGGGGCCGGCTTCGCCTCGGGTGTCTTCGCCGGACTGTCGTGGTTGGCCAGCGCGAACGCCACCACCGCCACCACACCCGCCGCGACCACACCGGCGGCGATGCCCGCCTTCACCGGCGCCCCGAGCCCCTCGGAGGCCGCCGTGCCACCGGCACCGGCCCCGCCCGAAGAGCTGCCACCGGCCGCGGCGGACGCCCCGGCGGCGCCCGCCGCGCCGGACGAACTCCCGCTCGCCGCCGCGGCAGCGCCCGCTGCACCGGCCGCGCCCGCTCCCGCGCCGCCCGCGATGAGCGCGACCGCCTTGGCGTACCCGGCGGCGCCGAACCAACCGATGACCGCGACCGGGACGACCGCCGGGATGCCGCTGGCGACCTCCTCGATCTGCAGCGCGGCCAGCCGGCACTTGGCGCACTCCTCCAGGTGCTTGCGCAGCCCACGCTCGGCACGCGTACGCAGCCGGCGGCGGGCGTAGGTGCCGAGCTGGTCGGCGTAGCGCGCGCACTCCTCGTCGTCGGTGAGGGTGGCGCTGACATGGGCCTGCAGATAGGCCTGCTTGAGGCCCTCACGGGCCCGGCTGGCCAGCACGCGCGTGCCGTTGGCGTCGAGCCCGAAGAGCGTGGCGACCTCGCTCGGAGACTCGTCCTCCACCTCGGTGTGCCACAGCACGGCCTGCCACCGCTCGGGCAGCGACCGGAACGCCCGCATGGCCATCGACTGCTCGGCCTCGTGCATCGCCCGGACATCGGCGCCCAGATCCAGTGTGTCGTCGTCGGACACCTCGGACACGCGCGCGGACTGCGCGGCGAACACCGCGAAGTCGTCGACGAGTTGCTCCCGCTTGGCCGACTTCGTCCAGTTCGCGGCGACCCGCCGGACGGAGGTCAGCAGATAGGCGCGTACGGCGTGCTCGGGCCCGGAACCGCCGCGCACCGCCTGGAGCATGCGGGCGAAGACCTCCGCGGTCAGGTCGTCGGCGGTGTGCGCGTCCCGGCAGCAGGTACGGGCGTAGCGGCGCACGGCGTCCGCGTGGCGCCGGTACAGCTCCTCGTACGCCGTGTCGTCACCGGCGCGCATCCGCTCGATCAGCGAGGCGTCGGCCGTCGGCATCTCCAGCGGCGGCGGCAGGACGCTGCCCTCGCGCTGCGCCGGGACGCTGCTCTCGCCGGGACCGGCGTCCTGGGGGACGCCACTGGGCCCGCCCTGGCTCGGCACCTGTGGTGAGGTCAGCCCACCGGCCTCCGGATCACCGTCACCCAGTGACTCGTCCCGCCCGTCAACGCTCATCGCGGAAAGCCCCCGCCGCCTGCCCAACCAGTCCCGAACACCGGGTCAGCGTAGCCATATTGGCTTTTGTTCAGGACCCCGTCGCACGGACCATCCACTCGTCCGTGGGGACTTCCCGCAATGCAGTACTAGCGTTCACCCCTCCGGGGAAGGCTCAACTCTCGCCCCCGGAAAGGGAGTTGGTACCGATGACCGAAATGCCCGGAATTGCTTCCGGGCATCACTCGGGGCGCGGGCCGCGCAGCGCCCACGCACCACAGTCACCTATTCGAGTCACCCGCGAACGGGCCTCCCGACCCCGAGGAACCGGCCTCACAGGGGCCGCGACCGCAACCCCTCCAGCAGGATGTCCAGCAGTCGCGCCGAGGCCGCCGCCTGCTGCGCCGCGTCCGGCAGCGAGGGCGCCGCCGTGGCGATCACCAGCAGCACGTCCGACACCGACACGTCCGGCCGCAGCTGACCCGCCGCCCGCGCCCGGTCCACCAGCTGTCCGACGACCTCCAGCAGCGCCGCCGCCCCGGCGTCGTCGACCACCGACCCCAGGGACCCCGCCGACTCCTCCGGCACGAGCCGCAGTTCACCTGTGCCCGGCTGCGTCCGCTGCTGCGGCACCCGTGCCTCGTCGAACAGGGAGCCCTCGGCGCCCTCGTCGGCGACGCCCACCCGCAGCACCTGCGGCGGCAGCAGCCGCCCGGCGCCCGAGGCCACCGACGTCCGCAGGAAGCGCGACAGCGCCGACCACGGCTCGTCCTCCTGGCCGAGCGCCGAACGGGCCTGGTCCGTCAGCCGGGAGGTCTCCTCCTCGGCTATCCGGCGTACCAGGACGTCCTTGCTCGGGAAGCGCCGGTACACCGTGCCGACACCGACCCGTGCGCGCCGCGCCACGTCCTCCATCGGCGCGCCGTAGCCCAGCTCGCCGAAGACCTCACGCGCCGCCCGCAGTACGTGCTCAAGATTGCGCTGTGCGTCCACGCGCAACGGCGTCGTGCGCGAGCTGTCCCCGCGTCCGTTTCCCGCCGTCGCACCGACCGCGCCGCCGGATGCGACGGCAGACGCGGATGTCCAATGAGAGTCCTGAATATGCATACACGTTCCCCCGGTTAATGACGTCTCCCCCCGGAGACTCCCCGCCATTGGCAGCCGGAGCATCGTGAGACAAGCCCGGTTCACGAACCACGCTTCTCGCGGGCTCGTTGAGCGCATCCCCCTTCACCCCGTCGACACACGAACATAGTTGAGCGGGGGTCAATTCAGAAGGGGCAGGTTCCGCACGGAGCGCCCCCCGATCGGAGTACGGGTCGCATACATCCCGATTGCGCCCCCGAACGTCACCCCGATCACCCCCACTGACCTGCACACCTGCCCCGCACTCCGGCAATTCCGGCGCCCGCGCGCGGCCTCCCCGCCCGGTCACACAATTTGTCGAGCCTGTGGACAAACTCCAGCGCCGGGTGCGTCATGGGATGGTGAAGGAACGCGCGCGCATTCTCGTTGTCGGTGGCGGCTACGTCGGGATGTACACGGCCCTGCGCCTTCAGAAGAAGTTGAAACGTGAAATCAGGCGCGGGCAGGTCGAGATCACCGTCGTCTCCCCCGACCCTTACATGACTTATCAGCCGTTTCTCCCCGAGGCCGCCGCCGGTTCGATCTCCCCCCGCCATGTCGTCGTCCCGCTGCGCCGCGTCCTCGACCGGTGCCGGGTCGTCATCGGCGAGGCCACCGCCATCGACCACGCCAAGCGCACCGCGACCCTCAGCACCCTCGCCACCGAGGAGGAGGGCACCGGCACGGAAGAGCTGTCGTACGACGAACTCGTCCTGGCACCCGGCTCGATCGTGCGCACCCTCCCGATCCCCGGTCTCGCCGAGCACGGCATCGGCTTCAAGACCGTCGAGGAGGCCATCGGCCTGCGCAACCACGTCATCGAGCAACTGGACATCGCCTCCTCCACCCGCGACCCCGCGATCCGCGACGCGGCCCTGACCTTCGTCTTCGTAGGAGGTGGCTACGCGGGTGTCGAGGCGCTCGCCGAGCTGGAGGACATGGCCCGCTACGCCGTGCGCTACTACCACAACGTCCAGGCCGACGACATGAAGTGGATCCTCGTCGAGGCCTCAAACCGCATCCTCCCCGAGGTCGGCGAGGAGATGGGCACCTACACCGTCACCCAGCTCCGCAGACGCAACATCCAGGTACTCCTGGAGACCCGCCTCGCCTCCTGCGGCGACCGCGTCGCCGTACTCGACGACGGCCAGCGCTTCCCCACCCGCACGCTCGTGTGGACGGCCGGCGTCAAACCCCACCCGGTCCTCGCCGCCACCGACCTCCCGCTCAACGCGCACGGCCGCCTCAAGTGCACCGCCGAGCTGACGATCGAGGGCGCCACGCACGCGTGGGCCGCGGGAGACGCGGCGGCCGTCCCCGACGTGACCGCCGACGCGCCCGGCACCCACACCGCCTCCAACGCCCAGCACGCCGTCCGCCAGGCCAAGGTCCTCGGCGACAACATCGCGCACTCGCTGCGTGCCGAGCCCCTTGAGACGTACGCCCACAAGTACGTCGGCTCGGTCGCCTCCCTGGGGTTGCACGAAGGTGTCGCGCAGGTCTACGGACGGAAGCTGAAGGGCTACCCTGCCTGGTTCATGCACCGCGTCTACCACCTCAGCAGGGTGCCCACCTTCAACCGCAAGGCCCGTGTGCTCGCCGAATGGACCCTGGCGGGGCTCTTCAAACGGGAGATCGTCTCCCTGGGTTCACTCGAACACCCGCGAGCCGAGTTCGAACTCGCTGCCGGTGGGAAGCCTCCGCACGACCCGAAGGGGTCGAACTGACCGGACCGAGGAACTCCACGAGCGGCCCCGGCGTCTGACGAATATCGGCCCGGTCCGCAACACTGCCAGACTGGTCCCCGACTTCGGACGGGCCCGCGCCCGCCCGTCCCACCCAAGAGGCTCTCCCCACTGTGCTGCATTCCCCGGCGACCGATGTGCGGCCCCCACCGCGCGGCCCCCGGACCCCCGGCAGGGTCCGGAACGGGCCGACGACACCTACACGAGGCAAGGATTCGTGAACTTCACGCGCTGGAGCGCCCGGCTCCCCGGAACGCAGCGCCGCGCCGCAGCGCGGACCGACCACCAGGTCACCCCGGACCGCCGGGGCGAGGGCTCCGTCCCCGCGGCCCGCGCCGAGCAGCTCACCGACGAGCCGCCGCCCGTCCCCGCCGTCGACGACCTGCCCGTCCGCGAGGTCCTCGACCGCGTCCCGGCCCTCGTCGCCCTGGTGCACGGCCCCGACCAGCGCATCGCGTACGTCAACGACGCCTACGTGGCGGCCTTCGGCGACCGCCCCCTGGGCGCACCGGCCCGCGGAGCCCTCCCCGAGCTCGACGAACTGGGCCTGCTCCCGCTTCTCGACCAGGTCCTGCGCAGCGGCAAGCCCCGCACCCTCAAGTCCCGCAAGGCTCCAGGCGGCCGGTCCTACACGTTCACCTGCACCCCGGTCGCCGAGAGCGCCGACGGCGGCGAGGGCGGCGTCCTGATCTTCGCCACCGACGTCACCGACCACGCCGAGGCCGCCGAACGCCTGCGCACCAGCGAACGCCGCCAGCGCGAAACGGCGGTGACCCTTCAGCGCTCCCTGCTCCCCCAGGAGCTCGAAGAGCCCGACGACCTGCGCATCGCTGCCACCTACCAGCCCGGCGGCACCGAGGCCGCGGTCGGCGGCGACTGGTACGACGTGATCACCCTCGGCGGCGGCCGGACCGCCCTGGTCATCGGCGACGTCATGGGCAGGGGAGTCCGTGCGGCGGCCGTCATGGGCCAACTCCGCACCGCGGTCCGCGCGTACGCACGCCTCGACCTGCCCCCGCACGAGGTCCTCCAGCTCCTGGACGGCCTCGCCACGGAGATCGACGCCAACCAGATCGCCACCTGCGTGTACGCCATCTTCGACCCGAACGAGGGCCGCCTGGTGTACGCCTCCGCCGGCCACCTCCCGATCCTCGTCCGCGACGAGACGGGAGAGGTCCAGCGCGCCGACGAACCCACCGGCCCCCCGCTCGGCACCGGCGGCTGGATCCACTCCTCCGGCTCGATCCCGCTCAGCCCCGGCTCCACGGCGGTCCTCTACACGGACGGCCTGGTGGAACGCCGGGACGAGGACCTGGACGAGGGGATCGCCTCCCTGGAGCGCGCGTTGGCCGGCGCCACCGGCACCCCCCAGGTCGTCTGCGACCGCCTGGTCCGCTCGCTCGGCGTCACCGCCGACCACGACGACGACGTCGCCGTCCTGGTCGTCCAGCACCCGACCCGCACCGGCCACGACGGCGACCTCTTCCGCAACGCGGCCCTGGAGCTCCTCGGCGGAGTGGAGGCGGCCCCACGCGCGCGTGCCTTCGCCTCCGGAGTCCTCACCAGCTGGCGCTTCCCCACCGAACTCCACGACCTGGGAGTCCTGGCCGCGAGCGAACTCGTGGCCAACAGCCTCCAGCACGGCACCCCACCCATGCGCCTACGGCTGCGCCGCACCGACCGCCGCCTCATCGTCGAGGTGACGGACGGCGACGACCACCTCCCGCGCCGCCGCCGCGCGGAACCCGCAGACGAGTCCGGCCGCGGCATCGCGATCGTCGCGACGATCGCCACCAACTGGGGCTCCCGCCGCACCCCCGGCGGCGGCAAGGCCGTCTGGTGCGAGTTCGTACTCCCCAAGACGGCCCCGGTATGACCTACGCGTCCGCGCCCACCGGCTCGACAGCCCCCCGAGCGACGACCAGACTCCCCTTGGCCCGCCAAGGCTGATCCTGTACGGCGGTCAGCTGCCGCCCCAGCCGCACGGCGAGCACGCTGATCCCCAGCGAGAACACCAGGAACGTCACGACATACGGCCCCGGCAGCGAGGCCCCCAACGGCCCGCCCACCGCGGGCCCGACGGCCAGCGCGAGCTGCTTCACCAGGGCGAAGGCCGAGTTGTACTGCCCGGCCATCCCCTCCGGCGCCAGATCTGCGACCAGCGGCGCGACGGTCGGCGACAGCATCGCCTCACCAAGACCGAACAGGGCGTACGTCGACACGAAGGCGGCCGTGGCCATCTCCTGACTCCCGTGCCCGAGCCCGGCATACCCGGCGGTCACCCACGCCAGCGCCCAGATCAGCCCGACACCGGCGATCACCCGGGACCGCCGCCGCCGCTCGACGAACTTCAGCACGGCGAACTGCGCGACCACGATCATGGCGGTGTTCGCGGCCAGCGCCGTCCCGAGCGCGGACGTGGAGATCCCGGCAGCCTCGACCCCGTAGGCACTCAGCCCCGACTCGAACTGCCCGTAGCACGCGAAGAACATGACGAAGCCGAGCACGCTCAGCTGCACCATGGCCCGATTGCCGAGCAGTTGCTTCCAAGCACCCTTGGCCGACTGAGAGGGAGCGTCACCGATCGCGGGCGAGTGCGGCATGCGCACGGTCGCCATCACCCCGGCGAGCACCAGGAACATCGCCGCCTCGATCCCGAACAGCAGCGTGAACGACGACGCGCTGGTCGTGTCGACCAGATGACCCCCGATGAGCCCACCGACACCGAGCCCGAGGTTCTGCAGAAAGAACTGCATGGCAAACGCCCGCGACCGCGTCTCGGCCGTCGAACACTCCACGATCATCGTGGCAAGCGCCGGCTGCATCACGGCCTGCCCGGCCCCGAGTGCCGCGGCCGACACCAGCACCGCCCCCGCACTCCCCGCCAGCCCCAGACTCATCGACCCTACGGCGGCCAGAACCAGGGCGACGATCAGAACCGGCCGTGGGCCACGCCGGACGATGGCCCGCCCGGCGAACGGCAGCACGATCAGCGCGGCCACGGCGAAGACGGCGAGGACGAGCCCCGCCGTCATACCCCCAAGACCCCGCACCTGCGCCACATAGACGTACAGGTAGGGGACCGTGAAGCCGAGCCCGAACGCGCTGAGTGCGTTGCCCACGTGGATCCGGCGCATCGCTGCGCCCATCGCCCTGGTCACGTTCACCTCAATCAACTAGTTAGACCTGAAGACTTAGAAGCTAAAGAGTACATAATCAAGGACTTCAAGGCAAAGGAAGCGCGTGCCATACTGCGCGCATGGCCGACACCAGCGGCGTCCCGGAGCCGACGCTCGACGAACAGATCGCCGCCTATCAGCGTGAATTCCGGGACCTCGACCCCCAGGTCGAGAAGATCGTCTCGGCCCTGGGCCGCCTCAACCGCCGCATGAACGTCGCCTACGGCCGCCAGACCGCGAACCTCGGCATCAGCAGCGCCGACTGGGAGGTCCTCAAGGCCCTGGTCCTGGCCGGCGACCCCTACCGGATGGGCCCCAGCGACCTCGCCAAGCGCCTCGGCCTCACGCCGGCCGCGATGACCCACCGGATCGACCGCATGGTCGCCGAGGGACTGGTCACCAGGGAGCGCGACGAGTCCAACCGCGTCCGCGTGATCGTGGAGCTGACCCCCGAGGGCCGCGGCAAGTGGCTGGAGTCGATGCGCATGGCGACGGTCTTCGAGGAGGACCTGCTCCAGGACCTGTCACTCGAGGAGCGCACAGTCCTCGGCGAGGTCCTCACCCGGCTGCTCCGTAGGGTGGAGCACGCGCAGCCGGACGCGGGCGGGCGCCTGAGCGACCTGGACTGACGGGCCTGCGGCCCGCCTCCGACTCGCCCAGGAAAAGATCTTGACAGGGGTAGTTGACACACCTCTCGCCGATCCGTAAAGTTCTTCGGGTTGCCGCCGAGCCGTAACGGTTCTCCGGTGGCACCTCCGCCGCGACAGCGGCAACCCAAACCATCCGCGCGATCTCCCAACGGGATTGATTTCGGCGTGCCCGAATTCAATTCGATTTGGGCTCGGCTGTGTTCGATCAGGTCACTGGACCTCGATTGGAACTCCGCCGGGGGAATCGGCTAAGGTTTGAGACGTCGGAACGGCCCAGCGGCCGGGATGGCAGCCCCTTCTGACTGGGAGTCAGGCCCGAAAGGATCTGATAGAGTCGGAGTCGCCGGAAAGGGAAACGCGGAAGCGGGAACCTGGAAAGCACCGAGGAAATCGGTACCGGAAACGGTCTGATAGAGTCGGAAACGCA